>DPCD01000066.1:0-426 GCA_003516765.1 Clostridiales bacterium
AGTATAATCAAAATCCGAGCAGATGTCAACCCGGATTTTGAAGATAGATTGTAAATTTATTTTGAGTAATGCAACCCGAAAGTACATTTCTTGAAAGATCAGTTTATAGTTATCACTGACCTTCGACTACAATAGCCAAGGTGGTTGAGAAATTCAAAGACCACAACGGCAAATGGGGTATTCCCTACGAAACAAAAAATGGGCAAAAACGATGCTATTTTGCGAAATACTCTGATTGCAAGGATACAGCCAATCCGGCGGACATCGTGTGCAACGCTGCGGTGGAATACGGATATTCTCGGACAACCCTGGAACAGAACTGATGTCTCAGGACGAGATCGCTGTTATGGACGGAGCCAAGTGTATTTTGCAGCTTCGAGGCGTGAGACCTTTTCTCAGTAACAAATACGACATTACGAAGCATCC
>DPCD01000066.1:677-799 GCA_003516765.1 Clostridiales bacterium
GACGATTTGCTCACGATGTCCGAGATCATCCAGATGGTGACGGATGTGCGCACGAAGGACGCCAGCTTCATTCAGAAGTTTGCGGAGTTCATGCCCGCCTAGTCTGCAACGAGGAAGGCAAG
>DPCD01000066.1:1046-1246 GCA_003516765.1 Clostridiales bacterium
TCTGCCCCTGAACCGCGCTCTGCAGGATGAGGACGGTGACATCTACAGCTTCTTAAAACTCCGAAATGCTGCAGCGGCAATTTCTGAAGGGGGCTGTGTCTTGAGCGGCAGCTTGCATTGATACTGTGAACCGAACAGATTATTGTCACGGACACAGACCTGAACGGTAGATTGCTGCCAAACAGAATTTGTAAATGCAA
>DPCD01000066.1:1520-4528 GCA_003516765.1 Clostridiales bacterium
CGGCCTGTGTCAGCACACATGCCGTTGTGCTTTGCGACATGAACGGCAGGCAAATGCCGCTCTCACCCGCGCCGACCAGTAGCTCCGTGCCGCTCGGGCTGATCAGGAGGGGATACGTCTCACACAGATACATCGGACCGTCCGTGACGCCGTAGTTATTGCCGCCTACAAGCGACAAGCTGAGCGTCACATAGCTCGGCCCGTCCGGAATGGTCTGAATCGTCCAGAAGCCGCTCCACATCTCCTCAATGTTGTCACTGTCTTCATATACCCACTCCAGATCGACCGTACCGCCCGTCTCATCCTCAAGATAGAAGCGCAGCGAGAAATAGGCATAGCGGCTGGTTTCCCCCACCATGGTTTCTGTGATCCAGCCCATGCCGTCACGCTGCGATCCGGCAAGACCGAGCGCTGTCATGCCGCTCCAGCCGTCGGCAAGCCATGCGGCAAACTCGGACGGGGCGTTGTACCAGGCATATTCCGTAAAGTCAAACGAAAGATAGTCGCCGGCTTCCGATATACACGGCGCAAGATAGCTCATCGCATCAAGCGAGGGGTACCATTGGCAGGTGTTGCCGTTGTTGTCGGTGATAAAGACCTGCGTGTCGGCCTCATAGGCAACGCCGTCGAGATTTGCAAAGAGCAGCACCGGCTTGCTGGTCTCCGAGCGATAGAGAACCTCCGTCACTTCTTCTTGCTGTGTCTGTGCATTCCACTGCACACGGTTGATCGCAAGCGTCGCGTTCTCATCGACCGGCACAATGCAGTACAGATGTCCCGCGCCGCCGATGATATGCTCCTCGTCGATCTCCGCGATAAAGGGGTATTCGAGCAGCATAGCCTCATTGGTTTCCCACAGCCATGCGGGAAAGCCCGCCTCGAAGCCCTCCTCAAACAGACCGCCGACATAACCGAGATATGCCGCGCCAAACATGGTCATTGGAAAGTCGATCCTGTCCCGCAGCCACCCAAGCGAGGTCTCTGCCTCCTGTGAAAACCCGTATTGCACCGGCTGTGTTTCCGTCGCCTCGTCGCGTGACGTGCGATCACGCATATCATTTTGCAATGGAGCTTCCTCCGGCTGCTTTTCAGGCGTTTTTTTGTCGGGTTTAGTAGGCATTTTTACCTTATCTGTACTTGTTCTCGATTCGTTAGGCTCCGTTTGCGTCTTCTGCGCACAGGCACAAAGCAACAGCAGCAGAGCCAGTGCCAGTACCAGCGCGAGTACTTGTTTGTGTGCTGTTTTCATAGCCGCTCCTTTCAGATCAGAATTTTCCGCTTCGACCGGAACCGCCGCCGCCGGATTCGCTGTAGCTGCTTCCGCCGCTGGAAGAGCTGCGCTCGATCTTCCGGCTGGAGGTCGTCTTATGGGTAAAGCGATCTGTTTGCTCCGTAAGGCGGAGTCCTGCGGAGACGTATTCGTTCGCAGTTGCTTTTTCCGACACATTCTCCATTTTCTGCCATATCACAGCGACAACCACGGCTGCTGCCAGCAGGGAAAGACCGATCACGATAAGGAGCGGATAGAACAAGCTCGCCCGGACGGGCTTTCCTACGGAAGCCTTTTCCAGATAGACGCTGCATTCTTTGACGTAATCCTCAAAGCCGCCGTACCAGTCGTTCTCGCCAAAATTGTCGAGGAAGACCTTTTCCAGCTTCTGCTGACCATAGCTGTTGAATGCATACTCGCAGCGCGAGCCGTAGCAGAACATTGCCCAGTCCCGATCATCCATGCTGAGCAGGAGCATGATCCCGTCGCGGTTCGGTCCTTCGCCCATGGTGCATTCATGGTAGATGGTGTAGGTTGCCTTATAGACGCCTTCAGAATGGAAGTCCCGATAGTCCTCCACGGTTACGATGTAAACGCCGACACCATACTTTTTGGAGACGCTTTCCGCCATCTTTTCCAGCAGCATTTTTTCGTTTTCGCTGAGAAGTCCGGCAGAGTCCGTCACATAAGAAAGCTGTGCGCCTGTCTGCTCAGCCGCGGCTACACTCACGCAGAGCACAAGGCAGAACAGAAGCACCAGCAGGAGGCTGCATATTCTTTTTTTCATATCTCAGCCCTCCCTAGCGAACCAAAAGCAGCAGCGCAGTCACGCCGATGGCAATGAGCGGCGCCGCGATCGCTGCGAACAGACCAACGACCCGTTTCGTGCTGACGGGAAGGTTTCCTACCAGCTTGCCTGTCTGACCGTTCATGGCAAAGAGGAAATCTTTTCCCTCCCACCTTGTATTCAGGATCCAGACGGGTAGCAGCGCGTAATGCACCTTGCCGCGCTTCAAATGGATGTCGCGGCCTGTTTCATTGCAGGTGGCGTAGCCCGACACCGTGCGCTCCAGTGCAGACACCAGTGAGCCTGCACAGCGCTTATCTGCCCGCTCCCGGCTGTCTTCAACGCTCACATCATATTTATCTGCCATAAATCCGGGCAGATACGCCGTAGAAAACGGCTTGAGATCTGCATAGTCAAACGGTTCGATGGAGTCCATGTAATCATCCGGCATTTTGCTCGATGCGTCCACCGGGATCTTTTCAAAGGCAATGGAACCGGCGCGTCGCACGTCATAGTGGCTTGTCTCCGTGATCTCATAATCTCCCGAGGTGTACTTATGTATAGTAGTAGCATGGAACTGTGCGCTTCCGCTGACCTCGCCGTCGTACATCCAAAAGGGCACATACACACCCTTGATCTCCTCCAGATGGTTGGCTTTGGAGAAGGTCGATGGCAGCAGAGGCTTTTTTAGATAGTGCTTCTTCAGCGCCTTGATGGCGTCCTCCTTGCTCAGCTTAAAGGGCAGCACAAAATCGGGCTTTAAAATGCCGCTGAACTGTCCCGGAAGCACCGACGGGTTTCCGCAGTACGGGCAGGACGTTGCCGCAGTCGTCGCGTCGCAGAGCAGCTCCGCACCACACGACGGGCAGCAGTAGGCCTTCATGCCGGTCGCGTCCGCGCCCCAGTCCTCGCTCAGACCGGAAGCATCCCAGTCAGAGCCGTCTGCGGCGG
>DPCD01000066.1:4761-11749 GCA_003516765.1 Clostridiales bacterium
GCGTAGAACGCTTCAATTTCTGCGATATCGAAGCTTGAGCCGCAGTAATCGCACTCCAGCCTGCCGGATTCTCCTACAAAATGGAGTGGTCCCGTACAGGCGGGACATTGATAATTTGTTACTTGTGTTGCCATCTAAGTTCCTCATTTCCCAGACCATTGTTACAGCCCACAAGGGCAGATTGCAGCGCCGTACACAGTTATGATCGTGTTATTCATGTCCCGCTGGCTCACTGCTTGTGATAGATCGTGTCCGTATCTGTTATGACGTTTTCTTCCGAATCGTACAAGACGCACATATCTGCCGCCGCAGGGTCGCTGTTGACAAGCGTGATGGCGATCAGCTTTTCGGTCTTTTCTGCGATTTCGTCGTAATCGCTGCCCGCATCGAAATCAAAGCCAACCGCAAGTAAGGCGTCAAAGCCTTTCGTCTGGAACGCAGATTTTGCAAAAACATACTGGCTTTCCCAGCTCTGTTCACCTTCGTTCCACCACATTTGGCTGCATTCCATACCGCTTTTATCTTCATTCACGGTGAACTCATATTTACTCAGTCCGTCCTCGCAGACCCACGTACCCTCCAAGAGTGCAAAGGTCTCCTGTTTTTCCTGCCGTATTGCCGCTCTTCTGTCCGCTTCTGCCTGTAACTCTTCTGCACTGTAGTAGGTCTTCGCGTCTCCTGTCTCGCTCCAACCGGCGTCATACCAGAAAATGTCCGTCAAAGAGGCAAACTGTGAAGAGTCCAGGTAGCGCAGACGGTATCTGACGCTCTGGTCCGGATCGTCGATCATCAGTCCGCTGATTTGCTCTGCAAAATCTGCCTGGATGGTCAGAACGCCGTTTTGAAACGTATACGCAAATGCATCGCCCAAGTCCTCAAAATCCGCGCCGTAGCATCGGACCGTGTTGTCTTTGAATGCGCCGCCACGGTAATAGAGCTTCAGTTCTCCCGGCGTATAGACCGCCTTTTTTACATAGAAGTTCTGGAAGACCTCTGTTTTCCGGTATTGGTATACGGTCCGGCTGCCGGCTTCACCACAGGCGGAAAACCCGAGCAGCCCCAGCAAAATGCTCATTGCAAGCAGCGTCCTTTTCATGTTCCTACCCTCCGCGCATCCGGCGCATTTTTTGCGCCGGATGGCAAGCTCCGTCTTTTCCCCGATCAGCTGCTGCCCCATCTGTTTGGCATGGCACGCTTCGGTTTGATTTCCAGCGTAAAGGTCATCTCGGCACTCGTCCCTTCTGCATCTGTCACAACACAGCGATAGTAGTAAGGCTCGCTTCCGACCCGGATGCTCAGCTCGTTCGTTTTCTGACCGGCATGGTCTTCATCGTCAATCGTGAAGAAGCGGAGGTACCCGCCGTTTTCCGGAATGGAGGCTCTCGTCCACTCGTACTGATACGGCGCTTTTCCGCCGCTCACCGTCACAAAGAACTCGACTACCGTTCCATTTTCGGCTTTGACCTGCGTTTGCTGCGTACTTAGCTTCAGAGAAGCAGTGCTGGCCGGCTGCGTGATCTTTTCAGAAATCTCTACCGGCTGTGTTTGGATGCTTCGCCCGTCCGCATCGAAAACGACGCAGCGGTACCGGACATGGTCCCTCCACTCGTAGCCGGAAATCTCTACCTGCAACAACCCTTTTGCATCATCATAATACATTGAGGTGTCCTGAAGTGTATCGATCCAGGTCCAGCCCATCGTATCGTCGGAAACCTCCCACTGATACCGGTAAGGAGGTCTGCCGCCGGCAACACTGGTGCGGAACTCTGCAATATCCAACGGCGCTGCCTCCACAGGCATCGGCTGCATGGTGATCCGCAGTTCCTCCGTCTTTACGAAAAACGCCGCGGAATTGGAGGTGACGCTGTTGCCGTCTGCATCTGTTACAACGCAGCGGAACGCATAGCCCCGCTCGGCAAGGCTTGAAAACACGCCGGGTGAAATGCGCAGCACCTGCGCATCGACATTGTTGATCGTCTGTTCCACCGCGCTGCGCGGGGTTTTGCTGAGATCCGACCAGTCGGTATCGGCGGTACGCCGCTGCCAGCGGTAGGTATAGGGGGTCTTGCCGCCGGCGGCTTCCACCTTATATGAAACGTAGCCGGTTGCATCGATACTGACCGTACTGTCCTGCGGATGCGTTATAATTTTGAGCGCACTTGCTTCCAGCGTCATCCCGGCTGCTTCGGATGTAACGCTTCTGCCGTCTGCGTCTGTTACGACACAGTGGAACTTCCAACTCTTCTCCGAAGCTTTTGTGAGATAGGCGCCGGTTGCCCAGAACGTGTCTGCCTTGTGCCCGCCGAACGAGGCGTTTTTCTCGTCGGAAATCCACGTCCAACTGCCCTTTTCATCCATCACCTGCCAGCGGTAGGTATAGGGCGTCTTGCCGCCGGCGGCTTCCACGCTCAGCTTCAGCGTATTTGTTGCCTTCCCGGAGACGTTTTGCGGCTGCTTTGTAATTCGAAGTGCATTCGCATCACCGACCGTAAAGCTCAGGCGTTTGTCGGCGTAGACCATGCGCGTCAAAATTGCTGCGACCTCGCTGCGGCGGATATTTGTGTTCGGCTTGCAGCTGTACTGCTTGTCGCTGCCCTGCACAACGCCCGCGCGGTAGAGCTTGTAGATCGAGCCTGCCTGCGGGTGGGTCATGGGAACATCAGGAATTGCGCCGTCTTCCACGGTGTTGATTGCGTCGAGCGGCTTGGTGCCCTTCAGCGTCGGATTGGAGGAAATGGCGCGTGAAAAGATGTCCATGAAATGCGCGCGCGTTGCCGCCGTGTTCCAGTCGTAGTCCTTGGAAATGATCTGCTTGCTGCGCGCATAGTCCACATAGGGCTGATACCAGACAGTGCCGGCTGCAAACTCGGTACTGCCCGTATCCGTCAGCTTGTGGATGCAGGCAGCCAGCTTGACGGTCTCGGCGTAGGTCACGTTATCATTCGGCGCGTAGATCGTTGGGGATTTTCCGTTGACAAGTCCGCCCTCCACAGCAAGGCGCACATCCTCATAGTACCATTCGTTTTTCGGCACATCGGTAAACGACAATTCTGCTGCCAGTACGCCGATCGGCAGCGCCGTCAGCAGCAGCGCCAGCAGCAATATGGCGGCAAGTATCCGCCGGGGGGGAATTGTTTTCATTGGCAACCTCCCTCTTATAAAGAGTCTTATCGCTCCCGCCCCGGATTGGGGCGGGAGCTGCGTTCATAGCGTTGCAGAATTTCTTTCTTCTCCTGCGCGCGTGTCTGATGTACGCGCCGAAGTCCGGGAAATTCTGCGCGGCCGCTTCTGCTTTACTGGAACGTCATGTTGGTGAGAATGATGTCGGGCATCGTTCCCGGGACGCAGTCAATATCTGTCAGTCCGATGGACAGTGCGCGGCCGTCGTCGATCTGCGCGACGTACTCGATCCAGTCGTAGCCAATGCGCTTGTAGGTGCGGCCTTTGAAGGTGATGCCGCCGATCACGCGGTCTTCGATATCCTGATAGTTTTCGAATTTGTCCTTGTAGTAGTCGAAGTCCTCCACATTGGTTCTTACCTCGAATCTGATGGCGCCTGCGCCGAAGGCTGTGGGATCGTCGTTTTCCACCAGGCAGCGCCCACTATCATCGAATGACCAGCCGGATACCGGGATCTTCGTCATGATCTTGACCTTCACATCGTCTTTTGCAAACTGGGCGATTTCCGCGGAGAAGTCCTTCATCTCGGCGTTTGCAGACGCTGCCTTGTTCGCCTCGGCGGCCTCGACCTTCACGATGTCCAGATACTTTTCTATGGCTTCTGTGCCGGAGAAGCCGCTGGTGTTGTACGCACTCACCGTATAAACGCCCGACTCGTTCTCCTTGAAATTGACGTAGATGAAATGGGAGTCGTCGTCCTCAGAGATCCATTTGTAGTAGCGGTAGTTTGCCTTCATGTGGTCGCTGTACTCTTCCTTGACGAACTGACCTTCCACGCCGAAGTAGGCAACGATATCATCGTAAGTAGCGTCAAAAATATTATTGTTGACCTCGTTCATCCAGACGTAGCCCTTCTGTACCTGCTCTTCCGTCACGATGCCGTCTCCGCCGGAGGACATCGCGTCCGTCGGGGTGAGCGGAGCGCCTTCTGTCGGAGCAGCTTCTTCCGGCGCACCTTCTCCGATGGCATCCGGCATGGACTTGCCTGCGTCAATCAGCGGCAGATACCAGTCGGTATAGCGGTAGGGATAGCCGCTCTCGTCCATGTCCTCCCAGTACAAACCCCACGGGCGCAGATAGATGTCGTAGTGGAACTCGTCATCACCGTCTTCATAGTCGCCGCTGATCCAGATCATGTCGTCATAGTCCAACAGCGCGGGATCGACGATCCAGTCCGCATGCTCCAGAGCCACGTTTGTGAACCAGCCGCCCTCGGACATCACCGTGCCGTGCTCGCCGGTTCCGGCTTCACTCAGACTGACCTGCGCAGAAGCCATGGGCTCGGACTTCGTATAGTCCTCGTCCCAGAGCGTGATCGTGCCAGTGTAGTCCGTGCCGATGTCAATGACGCCGCAGACGTCCCACCAGTTCCCCTCCATGCTCTCATAGTAGCCATAACAGCCGCTCATCTTCCACCAGCCGTACCACTCGCCGTTCCACCAGTCGAGCAGTGCGTCGCCGGTCGTTGCCATCGTGCTCGTTCCCACGCCGGGGTCCGTCGTCATCGTTTCCGTGCTTGCGGCATCTTCACGGCTGAGCGTGGTCGGGTCAATCGTTATTTTCCCGCTTTTCTTGCCGAAGAACTGCTCGAAGGTTGCCTCGACCGGACTGGTCGTGTCCTGAAGCAGATATGCCGTCCGAACTTCCAGCGTTGCACCCGGAGCGACGTCTGTAAACTGGCTGTCAACCACAGTCTCAAAGCTGTCATAGTCTTGGAAGATCGTAGCGACTTCCAGTTCTGTGCCGTTCTGCATGAGCGTTTCATTGACGCTCCAAAGATACGACGCATTCTCCTTGCCGTTGTTTGTGAAGTCCAGCGTCAGAACGATTGCGTCATTTCCGTCCAAATCTTCCATGATGCACGCGCCCTTGTAGAGCAGCTCATAGTCACCGAGCTTGATCAAATTGGAGTCTTTCGCCTTATCCTTTCCGCAGGCGGTGAGGCTGCTGAGCAGCATCAGTGCCGCAAGAAGCAGGCATAGAAGCTTGGTCTTCGTCTGTTTCATAATTCCCTCCCAATATCCTTCAGGGCTGCACAAATCTGCCGATCAGCAGAAAACAACATAGAATCCCGGCAAAAACAGCCGTGCATACCTGAGACAGTTTGCTTTCCTTATTTCTTTTCGCGCTGGATAAGGTTCCCGTCCTTGTCGGTAAACTTGCCGCAGAGAATCTTGATAAAGTCGACAAGGTACCCGATGCCGAACAGACCTGCCGTCAGCGTATAAAGAATACCCGTGCCGATCTTGCCGACATAGTAGCGGTGGACGCCAAGCCCACCACAGAAGAGGCAGAGCAGGAACGTTGTCATCCAGTCCTTCGTTTCGACCGGAACCTCCGGCGCAACATAGTCCTCTACTTCCTCACCGTTCAAAATCTTCTTCACGGTTTCAGTCACGGTGTCGATATAGGCGCCACGCTCCGTTGCAAGGCCGACTGTCGCACCCTTGAGACCCTTGCGCAGTGCGCTGTTCTTATCAACGCGCATACCGCCAACCGACATCTTGCTCTCCGTAATGACCGGCTGGATCCGGATGTGCGTGCCGTCCTTGAGGAAAAGCCAGAGACCAACGTCCACATTCGGTTCTTTCTCGAACGAGATGCGTTGACCGGGAACGCCGCCCTTGATCTGGAACGGCATCTGGAATGCTGCCCTGCGGGCATTGAGCTTCTCCATGATCTCTTCCAGTGTGGTGGAATAGGAAAGATCAAATTCACGGGGACTGGTCGCAAATGCGACGTCTTTCATGCTGCCGGTAAGGTTATCCATAATGGTTTCTCCTTTCTAAAGTCCGGTGGGTGGCTGATACGTATTGTGTTTTAATGCGGCTTATTTTTTTGCAAAAGTGCCGCTGATGCCGTAGCCAGAGTTCTCATTCATGGTAAGGCTGCTGCCGTCCACGGAGAACGTGTAAGTAGACGGTTCACTCCATGCCTCCAGCGTTACCGTAAGCTGGTCGCCGTCAATGGTATAGGTGCCATTCTGCTTCATGTACGCATTCTCCATGGTGCATTTGCCTTTTCCGTTGAACGTCCAGGTGATCACACCGTCATCTCCGAGATCAGCAGACCATGTTCCGACCAGCGCATCCTTGCTGCCGCAGGCGGCAAGCGTCAGGAGTGCAGCTGCAATCAGGAGTAATGCTACATACTTTTTCATTATTTAAGTCCTTCTTTCCAAATCGTCGTTTGATGGATGGTTCAGCCGTTCACCGCGCCGCCGCAGTATTCACAGCAGCCGCTTGCATCCGGCGTGGTGGTTGCGCCGCAGTAGGGGCAGGTAACTGCCGCTTTGGGCGCGGCGGCCTGCTCGATCTTCTCGCGCACATCTTTTCGTACCTGCGTCAGTGCCTGACGGATCTCCTCGCCGAGTTTTTTGCAGTTGCGATACTCGACGTTGGTTTCGGGGTTGCATCTTGCCGGCATGCCCGGGCGTACCGAGGGCGGCGGCGTAATGTCTATAGAGCTGGAGTTGACCTGAAAACGCATTTCGTTGAAGTAGGGGTTGTTGACAAAAATGGTGATATAAAAATCATAGGAGTATTCATAGCGCGGCGGATTGTAGCTGACCTCCTTGCCATCCTTATCCTCGCGCTTGAGTTCCGAACGGCTCTCGTCAATATCAAGATTGCAGCCGGTCACGTCTGCAAAGTCCAGAACATCCGGGTTTGCCTCTTGCAGATCTCTTGCCCTTGTTACCATAAACTTTCCCGCGTCCTCGTCCAGAAGCACCTTCGTGTTCGTGCCGAGCGTCCGGGTGGTATGGAACGCTGCAACCTTCTGCTGGTTTTCCTCACGGTAGGCAAGC
>DPCD01000172.1 GCA_003516765.1 Clostridiales bacterium
TCATGCCGACCTATACCGCGATGCTGGCGCTGCGCGGCACGATTGCCAAGCGCTACGGCTATAAGGAATTCTGGCAGTAAGGAGGGAAGAATATGGAACTGAACATCTGTCATCTCTATCCCGATATTCTGAACCTTTACGGCGACCGGGGCAACATTCTGTGTATGCGCAAGCGCCTTGCCTGGCGGGGCATTGATGTGAACGTCGACGAGGTCTCCATCGGGCAGAAGCTGGAAGCTTCGAAATACGATCTTCTTTTCATCGGCGGCGGACAGGATTTTGAGCAGGAGGTCCTGCTTCCTGATCTGCGCGGGGCGAAGACCGAGGAGCTGAAAGCCGCGATCGAAGACAATCTTCCCGTGCTTGCCATCTGCGGCGGCTATCAGATGCTGGGGCAGTATTACAAGACCTGGGACGGCGTGCAGTGCGATTTTACAGGCGCGCTGGACCTCTACACAGTCGGTTCGAAGCAGCGCATGATCGGAAACTATATGTTCACCTGCGACGAGCTGGGCTGCACGGTCGTGGGCTTTGAGAACCACTCCGGCAAAACTTATTTGGGAGACGGCGTCAAGCCCATCGGCAAGGTGCTGGCAGGCTACGGCAACAACGGGGAAGACAGCTTCGAAGGCGCGCGCTACAAGAACGTCTTCGCAACCTACTCGCACGGCTGTCTGCTTCCCAAAAATCCGCAGATTGCGGACTTCGTGCTGAAAACGGCGCTGGAGCGCAAATACGGCGCGATGGAATTAAAGCCGCTGGACAATACGCTCGAGTGCGCGGCGCACGACTACATGCAGAAGCGTCTGTCGGAAAAGTAAAAAACGCAAAATCCCTCTCACCGTAATTGGAGAGAGGGATTCTTCTTTATGGGGTATGCGTGCAGAGCTCGGCAGCTTTTGCCTGCAGGCTTTTGAGGTCCCGGAACGTATCGGGGCGCTTGGTCACATCGCGCAGGAGCGCCGAAGGGTGGTACATCGCGGTAAACCAGATGCCGCCCTTCTGTTCCCAGGTGCCATGGTCGCGTGAGATTTTGAAGTCCTCGCGAATCAGCTTCATCGCGGCAATTCTTCCGAGGCAGACGATGATTTTGGGGTTCAACAGCTTCGTCTGTTTGCGCAGATAGCCGATGCAGGCGTCCTGCTCGGTGCCGAGCGGGTCGCGGTTGTGCGGCGGGCGGCATTTGACGATGTTTGCGATATAGCAGTTGTGCCGGCCGAGGTCGATGATGCGCAGCATATCGTCCAGCAGCTTTCCGGCAGGACCGACAAATGGCTCACCGGTCAGATCCTCCTGCTCACCCGGACCCTCGCCGACGAAGAGAATCTCCGCGTCCGTGGGTCCGACGCCGAATACAACGTTGTGCCGCGTCTGGCACAGGGGACACATCGTACATTGCAGGCACATTGCCCGCAGCTCTTCCCAGCCCATGGTGACCTTCCTTTCTGCGACTATTCCTCGCGGTCGTCGCGGTAGCGGCGGCGATACTGCTTTTCCAGATCCCGTCTGCGTTTTTCCAGCCGCAGGCGGCGAAGTCTTCTGCGGCGGATCTGCAGCAGCACCAGCAGAATCAGAAACGCCGCTATCACACCCAGAATCAGAAACACAATCCATTTCCACCAGTTTTGCTGGATATAGGCGGTGGAGGTGGAGGCAACCGAGGAAAACTCGGAGCGCGTAACGTCCGCAATTGCCAGAAGATCTGTTTCGTCGATCAGCTCGTTACCGTAATAGACCCGCGCCAGACCGAGCTTCTGCCCCTCTGAGACGGGCGCTTCGACTTCCTTTGCATCCAGCAGAACCTCGGTTCGCAGCGCGTCGGGGTTGTAGTTTGCAGGAAGCAGCAGCCGCACGTCCTTTGCCGGTGCAACGGCGACCGCCTCGGAGCCTGCCGAGTTGAGAACCGTTACCTGATCGATGGGGTAGAGCGGAGACAGCGCCGTTACATAGAAGAAGTTGTCAAACCCGTAGTCCAGCAGCTTGATCGTCTCCGGAAAACTCTCCATGAGAAGGTCGCCCGTGTCGAGAATCGACGTCTTCGCGCCGCACAGCACGGACAAAAACCGGATGCCGTCGTCCTCCGCCGTCGCAATCAGACATCTGCCCGCTGCGCTGGTGTAGCCGGTCTTGACGCCCGTGGCGCGGGAATAGTAGAGCGAGTTGCCGGTCGACTTGTAGATCAGCATATTGGTGGTCTTGAGCTTGTGTTCCTCGCCAGTTGCGCTGGCGGGGATGACATACTCGGCAGTATCGACGATTTGTCGGAAGTTTTCGCTTTTGAGCGCCGCCTGCGTGATAATTGCCAGGTCACGCGCGGTGGTGTAGTGGCTCTCGTCGTGCAGACCATGGGGATTGTTGAAGTGCGTGTCCTTGCAGCCGAGGGCGTAGGCGCGCTCGTTCATCATACGCACAAAATCAGCAACGGACCCTGCAATATATTCCGCGACCGCATTCGCCGCGTCATTGCCGGAGCTGACCATCATGCAGTACAGAAGATTCTCCAGCGTGATCTGCTCGCCAACCTTGAGCCCCACGACGCTGCTGTCCTGATCGAGCCCCGAGAGCGCCGACTCGTCGACGGTAATGACGTCCGAAAGGTTGCCGTTTTCCAGCGCCAGCAGGCACGTCATGATTTTGGTCAGACTTGCCGGATATACACGAACGTCCGCGTCCTGCTCATAGACGGTCCGCCCGGTGTTGAGGTCGATGAGCAGCGCCGCCTTTGCCGCAACCGTAAAGCTGGGATCGGCGGAGACGATGACCTCCTGGGAAGATTCTTGCTCTGCCGTATCCTGCGCATCGCCGGAAGCATCGGCAGATGCATCAGCGGAAGCGGTTGCAGACGGGTCTTCTGCGGCAGGCTCCGCTGCGGCAAGAAGCGGCAGCGTCAGGCAGGAGAGTGTTAAAAGAAGCGTCAGAAGAAGTACGAGAATTCTTGTTTTTTTCATCAAACATCACCATTTTATTGAATCGGCATTGCCGAAGTTACGCCATCTGTGCTAGAATATTATATAAGCAAATGTGCGCTGTGTCAATCTTACGGGCAGGAGGGAGCCGGATGCGAACAAAGAACAGTCAGCTGCTGCTTGCGCTTCTGGCGCTGCTGACCATGGTTTTCTCGATTGGCTTTTTCATCGGGCGGCAGTCGATTCCCTATGAGGTTGCGGCGCAGACCGAACATGCGGTCAAACAGACCGACGAGCTTCCTGCGCAGGAGGAATCGGACAAACCGGACGCTGCGGCGGAAAACGAGTCGGAAGCGGAAGAAGCGGCGCAGCCGGAGATTACGTATCCGCTGGATCTCAACCGCGCGACGCTCGAGGAGCTGATGACACTGCCGCGCATCGGAGAAAAACTGGCGCAGCGGATTCTGGACTACCGCGCGCAGTATGGGCGCTTTTCCGCGCCGGAGCAGCTGATGGATGTCGAGGGCATCGGAGAGGGGACATTTGAAGGTCTCCGGGAACTTGTAACAGTGGAGGATTCCAAATGAAAATACTGGTAGTAGACGACGAAAAGCTCCTGGTCAAGGGCATTCGGTTCAATCTGGAAAATGAGGGCTATGAGGTCATTACCGGCTGCGATGGCATGGAGGCGGTGGAGTTGGCGGGAAGCGAAAACCCAGACCTCATTGTGCTCGACCTTATGATGCCGCGGCTTGACGGTCTGGAGGCGTGCAGCAAAATTCGCGAGTTTTCGGATGTTCCGATTATTATGTTAACTGCGAAGGCAGACGACATGGACAAGCTTCTCGGTTTTGAGCATGGCGCGGACGATTATCTGACGAAGCCGTTTAACATTCTCGAGCTCAAGGCGCGCATCAAGGCGCTTCTGCGGCGCAGCAGAGCCGGTCAGAAGCAGCAGGCGCAGCCGGACAGCAAGCTTGTCTGCGGGCATATTACGCTCGACCGCGACGCGCGCGATGCGTATAACGACGGGCAGCTTGTCGACCTGACGGCGAAGGAGTTTGACCTGATGGAGCTTCTGATGCGAAACCCGAACCGGGTCTACTCGCGCGAGTTGCTGCTCAACGCCATCTGGGGCTACGACACCAGCAGCGATATCCGCACCGTGGACGTGCATATCCGGCGGCTTCGTGAAAAGCTCGAGCGCAGCCCTGCCGCGCCGGAGCATATTATGACCAAGTGGGGAGTGGGCTACTATTTCAAGTTCTAAACGCCGTCTGCGGCTGTTTTCCAACAGCTCCCAGCTGAGAAACGCGCTGGCATACATGGTCATTGCGTCGCTGGCGCTGATGTTTCTGAATATTTACTCGGCGAGCAACACAAGAGAGCTGATGTTTCAGGCGAAGTATGCCTCCGTGCAGGACAAGATTCAGGTCGTCGCCTCGTCCTTTGAGACGGCGGACACGCTCAGTACCGAGACGGTCGATCAGGTCATTTCCGTCCTGGGCGATATCAACGTCAGCCGTCTACTGATCACAGACGCCGAAGGAAAGGTGCTGTATGACTCGTCCATCAACCAGAATGCGGTCGGGAAATACGCGCTTTTGGAGGCGGTGGCGCAGGCGCTGGGCGGAAACGATGTGTTTCACTGTACCTATCATGCGGGCGCGCTGCAAAGCTATGCAGCGGTTCCGATCATGTCGCGCGCAAACCCGATCGGCTGCGTATACGTGATGGACTTTGACGCCGAACAGGGCGAGATTATTGAAAATCTCGAACGGAATATTCTGCGCGGGTCGTGGATTCTGCTGGGCGGCATGATTCTGTGTTCGGCGGTTTTTTCCGTGGTCAGCTCGAAGCGCATGCGAAAGATTCTGCTTTCCATGCGCCTGGTCCGCGAGGGCGAATACAGCCACAAAATCCAGATGCGCGGCGACGACGAGTATACGACGCTTGCCACGGAGTTCAATAAGCTCACTGACCGCCTGCAGGAATCGGAGGCGACGCAGCGGCAGTTTGTATCCGATGCGTCGCATGAGCTGAAAACGCCGCTGGCGTCGATCAAGCTGCTGTCCGATTCCATTTTGCAGAACGATATGGACGCGGATACGATGCGCGAGTTTGTCAGCGACATCGGAAATGAATCAGACCGCCTGACGCGCATGACGCAGAAGCTGCTGACGCTCAGCAAGGCGGACGCGGAAACGGTCTGCGACCATGAGGTGGTAGACCTGAGCGAGATTGTCCGACGGGTCTTTCGCATGCTCGTGCCACTGGCAGACAAAACGGAGGTCCGGCTCACGGCAAATCTGGACCGGGGCTGCTTTGTGCTTTCGATGGAGGACGACGCCTACCAGATCATTTTCAATCTGGTTGAAAACGGCATCAAATATAACCATTCCGGCGGCTGCGTCCATGTGACGGTCAGCCACACGCAGGAAGATGTGGAGCTGCTGGTCGAGGATACCGGTATGGGCATCCCGCAGGCAGCGATTGAGCATATTTTCGAGCGCTTCTACCGCGTGGACAAGGCGCGTTCGCGGCAGGCGGGCGGCTCCGGGCTGGGGCTTTCGATTGTCCACGAACTGGTGGAGCGAAATTTCGGTTCCATTGCCGTTTCCTCGGAGGAGGGCAAGGGCACGCACTTTACCGTGCGGATGCCGTATTTTGCGCTGGAGGAGGACGAGGACGATGCGTAGAATCCTGATCTGCCTTCTGCTGCTGGCGCTGCTCTGCGGCTGCACGGGTCAGATGGTTCCGGCAGGAGAAAGCAAATTTACGTTCTATTACCGTCGTGCGGATACACAGAATGACGAAAGCTATGTAAGCGCATCCGGCGCGCTGGCAGAAAAAGAGGTGACGCTCGGCGGCGATGTGCGTACCGAGGATGTTCTTGCAGCCTATTTTGAGGAACCGGACGATGAAACCCTCCGTTCACTGTTTCCGGAGGGGACGGCGTGTCTCGGCACGAAGCTTCAAAATGGGGTGCTGGTCCTCGATATGAACGAGACCTATGCGGCGCTGTCCGGCTATGAACGGACGCTTGCCGCGGCAGGGCTGACACTGACGCTTACACAGTTGGACGGCGTTGACGCCGTGCGCATCAAGACGCCGGCTGGGGCTCTTCTGGATAAGCCCTCGACCCGCTGGACAGAGGATGCGTTTTTGCTGCAGGATACGTCGTGGCTCTACCCTGAGCGGACTGTGCAGCTGTATTTTGCCGGGTCGAACGGAAGCCTGCAGCCGGAAAAACGGGCGATTTCCTATCAGAGCCCCGAGGAGCTGCCGCGAAATACACTGCAGGCGCTGCTGGATGGACCGGAAAACGAGCAGCTGCATACGCCGGTTCCCGCAGGAACGCAGATCCTGGATATCCGGACGGCGGGGGCGCTTTGCACGGTGGTTCTCTCGGAGGAATTCTCCGCCTGCGATACCGACCGGGAAACGGCGGAGCTTGCAGTTCACAGCGTGGCTGCGACGCTCTGTGCGCTGAACGAGATTGAGCAGGTGCAGCTGCAGCTTCCCGACGGTGAGGACCTCACATACTGTTCGATTGCCGAGCCGTTGAGCCCGGACAGAACATGGTATAACTGATTTATCGGAATGACAGACAAAGAGCGATGCCGCCCGGCATCGCTCTTTTTGCGTGTGAAAGAAGGACGGTACCCGAGGGTACCGTCCTTCTGCATATGGGGAAAATTATTTGTCGTACATTTCGACCAGCTTGAGCAGATGCTCGTAGCGCTCCTTGGCGTTCTCCTCGTTCTTTGCGAACAGAACGGT
>DPCD01000007.1:0-5774 GCA_003516765.1 Clostridiales bacterium
TCGACCGTTGCGCAGGCGGCGACGGTGTTGTTCGGGCAGATCAGATTGCCGAGCGAGGCGCCCGCGTTCTGCCCCGCGAAAACGGTGATGGGATTCATCGAGAGCGCTTCGGCTGCCTGCAGGTGCATGTCGGCAAACATGATGTTCGAGCCAAGTCCTGTGCCGGTGATGAATGCGCCGCTCGAACCGATCAGAACCGCCGCTGCCGGATAGAATTTCCCGACAATTGCTGCAATATCGGAGGCAAGCAGGTTCATCATGCCCGTGCTGGGAGACTGCATGATGTAGGCAACGACGAGAAGGCTTCCCATCGTGATCAGCACCGGCGCGACATGACCGACCGTACGCCTGCAAACCTCGTGGTAGGTTTTGACGCTGACCTTGAGCGTTGCCGCGCCCAGTATGCCGCAGACGAGAATCACAAGGTCGACCCAGAAAATATAGCCGAAGGTACACATGACCGCAAAGCCGTTGGGAACGAGCGCCGGGAAACCGTAGCGCACTGCCGGCAGCAGGATCAGCATGTAGATGTAAGGCGACATTGCGCGAAACGAGGAATACTTGCGCGCGCGGGCTTCTTCCTTATTGCAGAATTCCTCCGGGGTCTTTATGCCGACGAGCTTCACATACGCAACGGACAGCAGAATCGAAATCAGACCCGTGCCCATCGACGTGACTTCGGCGCCGACAAAATTTGAAAGGACAAGCATCACAAGACACGTCGAAACGCCTGCGAAGGTCAGATACGGCACGATGCCCTTGAAGCCCTTTTTGCCGTATGCCATCCAGACCATGAGAAACGGAATGACGAGAACGCCGAACATGTGGAATCTTCCGACCATTGCGGAGTTGAGCGCCACGGTCGATACGCCGGCGTCCACCAGTGCCGCGCCGCCGTTGATGGTGGTAAGACCGGCGCCGCCTCAGGAGGCAGGCGTTGCGTCGCCGAGCAGCGCAATGGCAATCGACGTCACCGGGTCAAAGCCGAGGGCAACGAGGAAGGGAGCCGCGATTGCTGCCGGAGCGCCCGCGCCTGCTGCGCCTTCTAAAAAGATCGGGAGCATCATGCCGATGATCACCACCTGCACGCGGCGGTCGACGCTGATTCTCGCAATCGTGGATTTGACGTCTTCGATTGCGCCGGTCTCGCGCAGCAGATTCAGAATCACAAACGCGCCGAAGACCATCAGGACAATCTTGAGACCTTCCTTCAAGCCCTTCCAGACGAGCGGGTCATAGGTCGCGACGTTCTCTTTGAAGGATGCGCCGGTGACGTTAAAATACGTAAAGGCGAGAATCAGCGTCCAGACCAGTGCGATCGGGGCAACCTTTTTTGCCGACTGGTGAAACGCCAGAATGCCGACCAGAACGACGACGATTGGACTGAGTGCCATCACAAAGTTTAAAAATTCCATGGGGTAGTCTCTCTTTCGTTGGGATTTTTATCAATACCGTCTGATCACGGGCTTGATCTTGAAAGGGTACGAAAAAGAGGCTCCGCCGAAACGTGGCGAAGCCTCTGGGGATGCAGCTTTTTCAGGAGCGGAAAATGCTCATGCAAGACATGCACGCGGTTGGCAGATCGTCAGGTTTCGGGCGGCTTGCGCCGGAAGAAGTCGAATGGAAAGAATGGAAATAAGCGCAAAAATGGACGCCGAAATGGCGTCCAGAATCATCATGATGGCAGTGTTCTCAGAGCAGGCAAAGCGCGCGCAGGAGACCTGTGCGAAACGAGCGGTATGCATCCGGTTCATGGTGCTGCGCATGGTTCGGTCTCCTTTCTGCGGTGTCTTTTCTGAGATGGTGCAAGCTTACCACCGGCAGGCACATTTTTCAAGAGAAAATTGCGCGCGGGAAAAAACATTGTACCATGCGACAAAATTTTGCGGCGCGCGGGAAAAAAGATTGTGCGATTCACACGCCGCATTTCCTGCATTTTCAGTGAGTTTTCCTGCTTCTTCCACTCTGCATTTGCCTCTTTGGGCAGCGGCGCGCGTTTGCCGCAAAATTGGTCAGTTGCCCGGGCGCTGCCCAGTTAGTAGGCACGAGCGCCGGTTTGCCCATACCAAAGCGCAAGCCGGTCCACTATACTGACCTTACAGACAAAAACCCGGAGTTTTACAAACGAAAGGACGGCTTTTATGACGCTCACCGATAAACTATCCCACGCCGCCGAACGAAAGGCGTTTGAGACAATTCTCGACAACCTCATCAAAAAAGGGCAGACGCAGGACGCGGCGCAGGTTGCCACCGACCTTGTGAACATGGTGGAAAAGCTCCACAGCGACGTGTGGAGCGAGAACTCCTTCCAGACGCTTCGCATGATTGCAAACGACCCGGACGGCAAATGGGCGCACTATGCCCAGCGCCTGATTCGCGACAACGACCCGTACATTCTCAAAACGTTCCTGACCAACGCTGTCTATGAAGGCGGCATCCGCGGCTACCATGTGGCGCAGCAGACGGCGGCAAAATACGACATCAACGTCCCGTGGCTGATTCTGATGGACCCGACCTCCGCGTGCAACATGCACTGCACCGGCTGCTGGGCGGCAGAATACGGCCACAAGCAGAGCCTCACATTCGAAGAAATGGACCGCGTTCTGACCGAGGGCAAAGAGCTCGGCACGCATGCATGCCTGTTTACCGGCGGAGAGCCGCTCATGCGCAAGAAGGATATTATCCGGCTCTGCGAAAAGCACCGCGATATTGCCTTCCACGCCTTTACCAACGGCACGCTGATTGACGACGAATTCTGCAAGGAAATGCTCCGTGTGGGCAACTTCTTCGTCTCTGTGAGCATCGAGGGATTTGAAGACGCAAACGACGGCAGGCGCGGCGACGGGCACTTCCAGAAGGCGCTTGCGGCCATGGACCTGATGCGCAGCTACCGCATTCCCTTCGGCGTATCTATCTGCTACACGAGCAGAAACTACAAGGTCGTCACGAGCGACGAATTTCTGGATTTGCTCATTTCCAAGGGCTGCGTCTTCGCGTGGTATTTCCACTACATGCCCGTTGGGCAGAATGCGGACACGTCGCTGCTTCTGACCCCCGAGCAGCGGACGTATATGAAAGACCGCGTGCGCGAGATTCGCGGCGTAACGGGCGGCAAGGAGCTGTACTGCATCGACTTCCAGAACGACGGCGAGTTTGCCGGCGGCTGCGTCGCGGGCGGCAGAATCTACTGCCACATCAACGCCGCAGGCGATGTCGAGCCGTGCGTCTTTATCCACTACTCGAGCGCCAATATCCGCGAAAAATCGTTCCAGGAGTGCCTGCAGCAGCCGCTGTTCAAGCTCTATCGCAAGGGGCAGCCGTTCAACGAAAACCACCTGCGCCCGTGTCCGATGCTCGAAAACCCGGAGCTGCTTCCCAGAATGGTCGCAGAATCCGGCGCGCATTCGACCGACCTGGAAGCGCCGGAAAGCGCGGAGCACCTGTGCGAAAAGTGCAGGGCATACGCCGAGTGCTGGCAGCCCACGGCAGAGTCTCTCTGGCAGAAGGACCATCCGGAACGGGTGTAATTCATACAAACCTCCTCATCATTTCTCTCTTCCTGACGAAAAACCCCCGCTGCATCGGCAGCGGGGGTTTTTCCAGCTTTTCATTTTATGAAAAGCTGTTGCCTGCGGGCGGGTGATTGAACGCGAAAGGGGCTCCAGGACCGCCCCTTTCACACGACCCCAGCCGGGACTGCGCCCGGCTGGGAAAGCCGCTGGATAAAACAAATTTCTATTTTATTTCACGCCTGCGGGCGCGAAACTCTGCGAGGCTATTTTATGAAGCGGACGGCGGCAAGGACGGCAGGCTTGCCGGATTCCTTTTTGATGGCAATGCGGACGGTTTCGCCCTCCGGCTTCCGATAGACCGAGAGCGTTTCTCCTTCCAGACAGGGCGCGGCATAGTGCGCCTCGATGGAGGCGATTTTACCGCTTGCGATCTGCGCGGCGGAGAAGCAGTCGAGCAGTACGCGGATATACGCTACATTATTCATATGCTGCCCGAAGTCGATATCCGTCGGACGGACGGTATAGGTGCGCACAAAATCCTCGGGCGCAAAATCGTCGCGGAAGCGGACCGGGGCGGCTGTGATGCCTGCTTCCCCGGTGAATGGGAAATCGCGCGGGAAGCCGGACTGCCCGAAGGGCACAACCTTCTGCTCCGGTCCCAGAATTGCCCACTGCGTTCTGCCCAGCGCGACAGGTGTATCGCCGCAGTTCAGGCTGTAGCTGCGGAAGCACCGGATGGATGTTTCGCCGCACGGCTCGGGCCAGGTTTTCGCGCGAAGCGTCTGCATGAGGTGCGCGCGCCCGACAAAATCAACCCGGCTGTGGATTGTCAGCCAGAACTCGCCGCGCTTTGCCATTGCCGCGCCGCCGACGCCGATGCGCTCTGCGTGCTCGGTCGCAATTGCCTGAAAGATTGTGAACGCGCCATAGGGCGAAAGACCTGCCCGCGCGTCGCAGTAGTCGGGCGTCAGCACAAATTCCTTTTCAAAATACCCTTCCATGGAAACCTCCTGTATCGCTGCATCAGACTGCGTTTGTTCAAAACCATTATAGCACCAACCAAGCCGGATTGTAAGCCCGGAAAAGACAGCAAAAGGGCGCGCCGCGTATCACACGGCGCGCCCGTTGTTTTTGGGTTACTCGATCAGAATTGAGGTGCTGGACGGAAGCTGCTTCTGCTCCTGCTTCGGAAGAGACAAGCGCAGGATGCCGTCTTCAAACTTTGCATGGACATCCTCGGGTTTGACGTTCTCGCCGACATAGAAGCTTCTGCTGCACGAGCCGCTCCAGCGCTCCTGCCGGATGTAACGACCCTCGTTGTCCTTTTTGTCCTTGTCGAGGGCTTTGTCTGCCGAGACGGTCAGATAACCGTCCTTCAACTCCAGATTGACCTCGTCTTTTTTAAAGCCCGGAAGATCCATGTCGACCTCGAAGCTGTTTTCTGTCTCGCGGACATCGGTCTTCATCAGGTTCTTTGCGTGCTTGCCATAGAGCGGATTGCGGCTCTGCGGCATCATCATTTCAAACGGATCAGAGAAGAAATCATCGAACAGGTTTTCACCAAAAATGCTGGGCAACATCAAACATTCCTCCATTTCATGACTGCCTGACGTGGGTCTTCGAGCCTGCGCGGCGGTTGCTTTTTGCTGCCGAATTTTAAATTCAGGTTTCTCGGGAAGCTTTTCTCTTTCCCTTGGAACAGCTTCAGTATACACCCAAAGTTAGCACTGTCAATAGGAGAGTGCTAAATGTTCACAAAGAATGCGAGTTTCGTTCATAGATTGTTCATATTCTGCCGCGGTAGGGAGGGAAACTCTTAATTTTTCTGAAAAAACGCCATTTTTCTGGAATTTGTGCTATGATGTTAGCAAGGAGATGAACCCATGAAAAGACGAAATACCTTCCGCGCCGCACTGGCGCTGCTGCTGATACTGACCCTGTGCATGCCTGCCGCTGCCTCCGGCTTCACCGGAAAGCTGATTGCCATCACCTTTGACGACGGACCGGGTGCGTATACCGGAACGCTTCTCGACGAGCTTGCCGCGCGCGACGTCAAGGCGACATTCTTTGTTTCTGGTTACCGCGCGGCAAATTACCCCGAGACGCTCAAGCGCATGGTTTCTGAGGGGCACCAGCTGGCAAGCCACACGCAGAACCACGAAAACCTCAACACATTATCCGCTGCAAAAATCGCAGACGAAATCAGCCGGACACAGGACTACATCACAGCCGCCGGTGGAGACAACCCCGCCTACATCCGCC
>DPCD01000007.1:5875-9656 GCA_003516765.1 Clostridiales bacterium
CGTGCAGGAGCTGATCACCGCCGCGGGCGGCGACGACCCGGCCTACATCCGCCCGCCCTACGGAAACGCCAACAAAACCGTCCGCGCGCAGGCGCCTTCGCCGCTGATCAACTGGTCGGTCGACCCGGAGGACTGGAAGTATCACAACGCTGACACGGTGTGCAGCAACATCCTTGCCGGCAGCTACGACGGCGCGATCATTCTGGTTCACGATATCTACCAGACGAGCGTAAACGGCGCGCTTGCCGCGATTGACAAGCTGCTCGAACAGGGCTACGAATTTGTCACCGTGCGCGATCTGCTCCTGCGCCGGGGCATCACGCCGGAGGCAGGTGTCATGTACTACGACGCAAAAAATACGGGCGTGAATCTGGACATCGACGAGGCGGGCAGCGGTTATTATGACGAGAGTCAGATAGAGAGCCACTGGGCGTACGACGCGCTGACGTTCTGTCTGGATCATGGCTTTCTCAGCCGGGAAGCGGACGGGCGCGTCCGCCCGAACAAGCCCATCACGCGCGGTGAGTTTGTGACGAGCCTTGCAAAGTTCTGCGGGGTGGACGAAAGCTACCGGTATTACGCCGAGACCGGCTACCGCGACATTGCATCGGGCAGCGAGCTGGCGCCTTACGTCAAATGGGCGCGCGACGCGGGGCTGATGGACGGCTCCAACGGCGCGTTCCATCCGGACGATTACTTAACCCGCGAGCAGATGGCAACGGTCGTTGCGCGCTATCTGACGGCGCTGGGGCGCGCTCCCGGCGGCGCTGCGCAGACAGCATATAAAGACCAATCGCGCATTTCCGCGTGGGCGTTAGACGGCGTCGCGCTCTGCACGCGAGAGGGTATTCTGCAGGGCTCGAACGGCGCGTTTTTGCCCAAAGGAAAGCTTACCCGCGCGCAGACTGCCGCAATTGTGTACCGCCTGAGCGAGATGGAATGACGCACGGCAATTATGAGCCATAAAGCTGTAAAAATGCCCCGGACCTGCGCGCTTGCGGGTCCGGGGCATGCTTATTCCTCCCAGGTGAGGGTGAAGTGCTCGCTTTCCTGCGCGCTGTCGGACAGTACGCGATGAAAGCTCCGGCAGTAGGCGCCGAGCGCGTCCTCCAGCGCGTGCGCGTGCAGCACGGTCAGGTGGACCGGATCGGAAAGGTCCGTCAGGCAGTCGTGCAGCGCGTCGAGATTTTTGCCGTAGTACGCCGGAAACGCCAGCAGCGCAGAGAGTGCCTGATGCAGCGCCTCGCGGCTGTCCAGCGCCCGCCCGTCGAGATAGACCTCCATCACGATTCCTCCCCGTAGAGAAGCTCAAATGTCTCGTAGTGATCCTCTGTGTAATAGATCAAGCCGTCGTTGGAAAAGACGATGCGCTTTGCGCCGCGTTTGTCGGCGCCCAGCGTGTCGATGTCACACTCGGTGTAGCTTCTGCCGTCCTTTTCGGGGAGAATGCCCTCATAGTTTCCGAAATGGCTGCCGCCGATGCATTTGCCGGGGGCATACGGCTCGAGAGACCCGCCGGACCAGCCGAGCTTTTCTGCTTCCTTCTTCGTGATGAAGTTGGAGGGCAGGTGCCCGTAGGTATGCAGATACAGCGCGACGTCGTCCTTCGTGGTATAGACGCCGTCTTCGTCGATGGCGGGCGTTTCGGCAGCCGGAGCTTCTTCAGTTTCCTCTGCGGCGGTTTCCTGATCGGATGCCTGCGCCGGTTCCTCGGAGGCTTCTTCCACAGCTTCCTGCGCTTCGGAGGCGGGCAAAGCGGCAGACTCAGTGTCCTCTTCGGTATCGTTCAGGACCTCGGCAATCTGCTGGACGGACTGCGCGGCTTTTTCGATGGTGTCCATGGTCTGCGCCGGATTGCCGCAGGCGGTGAGGCTCAAAGCCAGCAAAAGCGCCAGCAGCAGGGCAGTGATTCTTCGTGTCATGGTCATTCCTCCATTCGTGTTCGACTGATTCTATCATAACCTGCTGCCTGTTGCAATTGCCGCGCGGTGTGCTACTATATACAATATAGAAACATAAAAACGCAAAGGAGCGATTGTATGGACCAGAAGCTTTTGATTCTTGTCACCTACCATGCAAAGCCCGGTCGGGGGCGCGAATTTCTGCGCGAGATTGAAAAACACGGGCTGCGCGAGACGATTCTGAAGGAAGACGGCTGCCTGCGCTACGACTACTATCTGGCAAGCGATAACGACGATACGGTCCTGCTCGTCGAGCAGTGGCAGACGCCCGCGCACCAGAGCGCGCACATGGCGCAGGCGCATATGAAGACGCTGCTGGAGATCAAAGACCGCGAGATTCTCTCGACCGACGTGCAGAAATACCTGGTATAAAGGCAGACAGCGCCTCCCGGAGGAACCCGGGAGGCGCTGTTTATGGTTCGGGCGATTACATGATGCGGAACGACTGCTCGAGAAGGCGGAGCAGGAAGACGGAAAAATCGCTTTCAAAGGCAAAGCAGAAGCGTTCGCCGTCTTCGATCGCATGGCAGGAGATGAGCTTTCTTGCCTCGCTGACCCAGACCTGCGCCATCACTGCACCCCCTCGATGATCGTCTGCCAGACGCTTTCCGGCTGACCGGACGAGAGACTGAGCGAGTAGCTGTAATTGCCGTCTGTCCAGATGGCAAGCGTGTAGCTGCCGGTTTCGCCTTTCAGCGTGACGGTGCAGCCGGCGGCGGTGATCGTCTGCTGCGCGGGGTATTCGTTCCAGTCGCCGGAATGATCCTCCGCGCCGACGGACTGGCGCAGGCACGCGCCGGCGCTGCCGTTTGCGTAGTCGGTCTGCGCCATGTCGCCCCAATAGGAGGTGTAATGAATCTCCTGCGGGAAGAACGGGAGGCTCATGGCAGCTTTGACCGGGAAACCGACCGCGGCGGACAGCTCGTCCCGGGAGGAAAGTTCCTCCATGCCGTTTGCGATCATGGTTTCCGCTTCTTCCTTTTGCGCCGGTCGGGAAATCAGACGCGGAAGCGTAACGGCGCCTGCCAGCAGCACTGCCAGGCATGCGGCAAGCGCGGCAAAGCGGCGAAGCGCTGTCACACGGGCAGGTTTTTTCCGATCGGACGGCTTGCACTGCGCGGCTGCATTTTGGAGAATGCGCGCGCGCATTTCGGGCGTTACTTTGATTTTTTCCATCACTTCATCGTATTTCGTCAAAGTCATACGCCTCCTTTAAAATTTCGCGCAGCAGCTGCCTGCCCCGGTGCAGATCGGAGCGGACGGTCGCTTCGCTGCGCTGCAGAATCTGTGCAATCTGCCGGGTCGAGCAGCCCTCGTGGTAGAACAGGTGGATTGCCTCGCGGTATGTTTCGGGCAAATCCCGGACTGCCTGCCAGACGAAGGACAGATCCTCCCGGTTTTCTGCGACCAATTCGTCGTTCAGTTCATCCGCCGCGCGCACGGCGTTGTAGGAAAGCCGGTTTTTGCTGAGATTTCCAGCCACACGCAAAAGCCACGCCTTTTCGTGCGCTTCGCTTTCAAAGCGGGGCGCGGTCTTGAGAAACTGCACGAGCGTGTCCTGCAAAACCTCTTCGGCGTCTGCCATGTTATGAAGGTAGGAATAGGCGTAGCGCAGAATGGCGTTGCCGTGGGTGTCAAGAATTTGCGCGGCGCGGGCGCTGACATCGTCCTGTGCGGCTGCCTTTGATGTCTCCTTCGCAGCGAAAAGCCGTGCGGCGGCATGGAAAAGGGCTGCGCCTGCCCGCAATAGCTGCCCGCAAAACGGCGCGGGCGCCACAATCAAAGCTGCTTGCATCGTGTTCTCCCTGTTCGCGGGCGTC
>DPCD01000007.1:9869-10705 GCA_003516765.1 Clostridiales bacterium
CCGGTTGTGTTTCTTACTGAATTTCGGCAACGAGCGCGGCAATGTCGCTTCGGCTGAGTCCTTCCGAGACGTTCAGCGCGTAGCTGTAGCCGTCGTCCGTCCAGAGCGCGAGATTTACAAGACCGTCGTTTCCTTTCATTGTAACGCTTCTGCTGTTTACGTCAAGGGTTTCGGTTTCAGCATAGTCGTTGTAGTCGCCGGAAATGTCGTCTGCGCCCGGCGCCTTGCGGATATAGGCGGCGCGCTCGCCGTCAGCTCCGGTCTCGAAGAGAATTGCAAAAATAACTTCGCCGTCGCCGCTGTTCATCACCTGATAGGTTTTTGCGCTGGAGCCGGAGATTGCTTCGGGTGCGGTCAGAGTAAAACCGGCGGCGTTTGCAGCGGCGTCTGCTGTGTCGTAGCTTTCCCAGGGGTTTGGAATCTGGGTGCTGCCGGAGACGGTCTGCTCCTGCGCGGGCGTGTCTAGCGAAGCATCGGGTTTTGCGCTCTGGGCGCAGGCGGTAAGACTCAGCAGCATTGCCGCAGTAATAGTGAAGATCAAAAGCTTTTTCATGGTGTTACAGGTCCTTTCGAATATCAATGATGTTTGTTTTCAGGAAGCGGCGCTTGACCGCTTCTATCTTTGTATACAGCCGGGGAAGCGGTTTTGTTGCAGAAGGCGAAAAAATTTTTTCGAAATTTCGAAAAAAATGCCTCCCGGAGGATTTCTCCGGGAGGCTGCTTTGTTATCTTGCGAGGTAGCGGCTCAAAAACTCTCTGGTTCTGGGCTGCCTGGGGTTATTGAAAATCTCTTCGGGCGCGGCATCTTCGAGAATGACGCCGCCGTCCATGAAGAT
>DPCD01000007.1:10838-16754 GCA_003516765.1 Clostridiales bacterium
ATGACGCCGCCGTCCATGAAGATCACACGGCTCGACACATCGCGCGCAAACGCCATCTCATGCGTCACAACCAGCATCGTAAAGCCCTCTTTGGCAAGGCGCTGCATGACGTCAAGCACTTCTCCGACCATCTCGGGGTCGAGCGCGCTTGTGGGCTCGTCGAAGAGGATGATGTCGGGGTTCATCGAGAGCGTCCTGGCAATTGCCACACGCTGCTTCTGACCGCCGGAGAGCTGGGCAGGTCTTGCATTGCAGTAGGCGGACATGCCGACGCGCTCTAAGTAGTCTCTTGCGATTTTCTCGGCTTCTTCGCGCTTGCGGTGCAGCACCGTCAGCTGCGGGCAGACGCAGTTCTCGAGTGCGTTCATGTTGTTGAAGAGGTTGAACTGCTGGAACACCATGCCCACGCGCGCGCGGTATTGAGACAGGTTCAGCTCTTTCCCGGAAATGTCCTTGCCCTCAAAGATGATCTTGCCGCCGGTTGGCTCTTCGAGCAGGTTCACGCAGCGGAGCATTGTGCTTTTGCCGGAGCCGGACGAGCCGATGATGCTGATGACGTCGCCCTTATTGACCGAAAAGCTGATGTCGCGCAGCACCTGATGCGTGCCGAACGTCTTTTCCAGATGCTCGAGTCTGAGAATCTCGTCCATGTTACTGCGCCTCCCTGATGTGAATTTCCGCCTGAGAATCCGAGCCGCTGCCGCAGATGGTGTAGCTGTCAGACCCGGCAAGCTTCTTTTCGGCAAGCCGCAGAAGCCGCGTGACCGTGAAGGTCAGGATGAAGTACAACACGCAGATGACGGTATAGACCTGGAAGGTCTGCAGATTGATGCGCTTGATGACGCCTGCCATGTAGTAAAGCTCCGTCACGCCGATGACGTTCAGGACCGAGGTGTCCTTGATGTTGATGACAAATTCGTTGCTGATGGACGGCAGAATGTTCTGCAGAACCTGCGGAATGACGACCTTGACCATCGCCTGCGCATGCGTCATGCCGACGGAGTACGCGCCCTCCAGCTGCCCTTTGTCGACGGAAATGATGCCGCCGCGGACAATCTCTGCCATGTAGGCGCCGGTGTTAATGGAGACGATGAAAAGACCGGCAGGAATCAGCGGCAGCGTCGCGCCGTCATTCAAGAAAGCGTAGCCCCAGTAGATGACCATCGCCTGGACCATCATAGGCGTGCCGCGGAAGACTTCGATGTAGACGGCAATGATGGCGTTGACGATTTTGTGCAGCACGCGCACAACGGCGTTTTTGGAGCGCGGCGCGGTGCGGATGACGCCCGTAATCAGACCGATCAGAAAGCCGGCGGCTGTACCGATCAGGGCAATGAGCATCGTATAGCCGACGCCGGAAAGCAGGTAGCTGTAATATTGGCTGATGATTCCGAGTACTTCTCTGATAAATTCCATCTTATCTCACCCGTACCGTTCAAAATACTTCGATCTTACTTCTTGATAATGACCACAAGGTTGCTGTTGTAGTAGCAGTCGGTGAAATCGACCTGCTCTTCGCGCTCTGCCGTGGGGCTCATGCCGGCGATGATGGCGTCGACCGCGCCGGACTGCACGGCGGCAATCAGCGAATCCCACTCGTAGGAGTAGACCTCCAGCGCCATGCCGAGCTCGGCAGCAATGTACTTTGCGACCTGCACGTCGTAGCCGCTGGCATAGAGGTTATCCTTGCCGGAAATGGGGACGGCGCCGTTGGCATCGGTCGTCTGCGTCCAGTTGAAGGGGGCGTAGGCGCATTCCATCGCGATGCGGAGCGTGCCGTTGGAGGTGTCGGTGTTGGAAGACTGCAGTGCGATTGCTTCGCCTGCGTCGGTGTCGGGGTTCGCGCTCAGGGAAACCATCTGCGCCATCAGCGCCTGACGGGTCTCGGTGGGAATCGTAGCAAGAATGTCGTTGACGGTTGCAACCATCGAAGATCCTGTCTGGAACGCGACGGCAATGCCGGTCTCGGCGTCGGTTGCGGTGAAGCCGGTGTCGTTGTTGACAAACGGCAGATAGGTCAGCGTATCGTCCTTGCCGCAGACCTCCAGCGCGGTGGGCTCTTCGGCGACGTAGCCGTCGATGGCGCCGGACTTCAGAGCGTTGAGAAGGTCTGTAAAGTCGGGGTAGGACTTCTTGTCAACGCCTTCAATCTGATCGACGGCGTCCAGGTGGAACGTGCCTGCTTGAGCGGCAATGGTCGCGCCCTTGAGATCGGCAATGGTCTTTGCACCCGACAGATCGGTCTTCTGCCGCGAGCCGCAGGCGGTAAGCGTCAGACAGAACAGGGCTGCTGCTAAAATGATGGATACGATTCTTCTCATGGGATGTTCCTCCTTATCAAGTTACGAAAAAACGGTCAAAGCAAAGTGCTTCGACCGTTGAAATGGGAACAACCCATGTCATCTGCAAATCGAATATAGCACTCCGCAAAACATATTGCGACAGTCGTACAGATTTTCTCTGTACGCCCAACAGTACCGGCTCTCAAACACCGGACCATTTCGGCGGAAGCACCTTTTGCATGCCGTCAGCGACGTTTGAGCGTCTCGGGCAGGCGACTGATTGGTTCCGCGCCTCTATATATCTTTGAATTTGACTGTTATTTCGTTGTTCACAGGCTGTGCTGTGATTTGTGCCTAGTATAGCACCGTTTCCTGACAAATCAAGCCTTTTCTGCGAAAAATCCAATTTTTTACGAAGACTATGAATCTAGGACAAAAAACGTAGAGAAAGTTTGTGCAAAACGCCGGATTATCGATGCTCCCGGTCGAAGTGCGTCAGGTCCTCTACGGCATAGCCACCGACGCCGCCGATGCCGAAGACGGCAACACGGCTTCGGGCAAGGACTTGCATTGCCTCGCCGCCGAGCACCAGCTGGGTTCTGGAAAATTGATTGAGCATGGAAGACCTCCTCACAGGACTGCAGAAATGGTTCCGGGCACGCCAACCGCCCGCACCGGAAGACGGTGCAGGCGGCTCGGCGCTGATAGATTCGGGGATTGCGAAAAAAGAGAGGAAATAAAAATAGGGGGATGAATTGGTAAAATCAGTTGAGGCGCAGCTTTTTTGACAATATTATACGGCTGCAAAGCCCTTTTCGAGGTCGGCAAGGATATCGTCGATATGCTCGGTGCCGATGGAAAGGCGGATGGTCGACGGGGTGATGCCCTGATCGAGCAGCTCTTCCTCGGTCAGCTGGGCATGCGTCGTGGTTGCCGGATGGATGACCAGAGACTTCACGTCCGCGACGTTTGCCAGCAGAGAGAAAATCTCCAGATTGTCAATGAACCGAAATGCGGCTTCCTGCCCGCCCTTGATTTCGAACGTGAAGATGCTCGCGCCGCCGTTCGGGAAGTAGCGCTCGTAGAGCGCGTGGTCGGGATGGTCGGGCAGAGACGGATGGTTGACCTTCTGGACCTTCGGATGGTTTTTCAGGAATTTGACGACCTTCTTCGTATTTTCTGCGTGCCGCTCGAGGCGCAGAGACAGCGTCTCCGTGCCCTGCAGCAGCAGGAAGGCGGCAAACGGGGAAATGGCAGCGCCCTGATCGCGCAGCAGAATTGCGCGCACATAGGTTGCAAACGCCGCAGGACCCGCCGCATCGACGAACGAAACGCCGTGGTAGCTGGGGTTCGGGTCGGCAATCAAGCCAAATTTGCCGCTGGCGCGCCAGTCGAACTTGCCGGCGTCGACGATGACGCCGCCGAGCGTTGTGCCGTGACCGCCGATGAACTTCGTTGCCGAGTGGACCACGATGTCTGCGCCGTGCTCGATCGGGCGGATGAGATACGGGGTGCCGAAGGTGTTATCGACGACAACGGGAAGATTGTGCTTGTGGGCAATTGCGGAAATCGCGTCGATGTCGGGAATGTCGCTGTTGGGGTTGCCTAACGTTTCGAGGTAAACTGCCTTCGTGTTGGGCTGAATTGCCGCTTCGACCTCGGAAAGGTCGTGCGCGTTGACAAACGTCGTGGTCACGCCGAAGGCTTTGAGCGTATGGGCAAGCAGGTTGTATGTGCCGCCGTAGACGGTCTTCTGGCAGACGATGTGATCGCCCTGCTGCGCGAGGGCTTCGATCGTATAGGTGATTGCCGCCGCACCGGAGGCAACCGCCAGACCCGCGACGCCGCCTTCAAGCGCGGCAATGCGCTTTTCAAAGACGTCCTGCGTGGAGTTGGTGAGTCTGCCGTAGATGTTGCCGGCGTCGCGCAGCGCGAAACGGTCTGCCGCGTGCTGGGCATTGTGGAAGACGTAAGAAGTGGTGGCGTAAATCGGAACGGCGCGGGAATCGGTGGTGGGGTCCGCCTGTTCCTGACCGACGTGAAGCTGCAGGGTTTCAAAATGATAGTTGGACATAACAATTCTCCTTCTTTGATTCGAGATCTGGTTGGTTACGGACGGTTCTGGTAAGCTTCCTGCAAGTCACATCCGTCCGTTGCGGAAGTTCGCCCGGAGCAGCGTTTCAAAGATGGATTTCATGATGGTGTCCTCCGAAATGTTTATCCTATCTATCTACTATTCTGGTAGGTTGATAAAAGAATAGCACGAAGAACCGCTCCTGTCAAGCGGTTCTTCCAAAAAAAATTCAAAAAATTTGGCAGGTATTCACAAAGAAGCAGCTGCACCCTGCCAGGCAGCGCCGAAAGACCCGCCGAAGATGGCAGAAATGCGGTGCGCGGCTGCCCTATATTACATAGTCGCCGCCGCTTTCGACCTGCATGAGGTCGCGGATGGTGATGCCGTCAAAATAGGAAAGCGTCATCTCATAGTATTTCTGCCACATGGGAAGCGTCCGGCAATACGGCGCGCGGGGGCAGGTATTGGACGGTGCAGACAGACACGCCACGGGCGCGAGGTCCACCTCGGTCAGGCGCAGAATGTCTCCGATGCGGTAGTTTTCGGGCTCCATGGTCAGCCGGTAGCCGCCGCCCTTTCCGTGCTGCCCCTCGACCATATTCGCTTTGCTCAGCAGCGGCATGATTTTTTCCAGATACTTGAGCGAAATTTCCTGCCGCCGGGCAACCTCTTTCATGGGCGTAAACGCCTCGCCGCGATGCTCAGCAAGATCAATGAGCACGCGGATGGCATAGCGACCTCTTGTGGAAATCATAAAAGCCCCTCCTTTTCATCCGGATCGAACGCGCGCGCGATGACGCCGCCGCCGAGCACGATATCTCCGTCATACAAAACCGCGTACTGCCCGGGCGTGGGCGCGCGCTGCGGCTCGTCAAACATCAGCTGCACCCTGCCGCCTTCCTGCACGGTGACGCAAACCGGCTGCTCGGGGTGGCGGTAGCGGAGCTTTGCCTTGCAGCGGAAGACCGTTTCCGGCGCGCTGCCGGCAATCCAGTGCATATCCTGTACCTGCACGCCGCGATGGAACAGGTCTGCGCTTTCTCCCAGGACAACGGTGTTGTCCTCCGGGCGGATTTCACAGACGTAGTATTTCTGCGACAGGCTCAGCCCCAGCCCGCGGTGCTGCCCGATGGTGTAGCGGATGATGCCGTTGTGCCTGCCGAGAATGCTGCCGCTTTTGTCCACAAAATTGCCGGGCTCAGACTTTTTGCCGGTGCGCAGCTCGATGATCTTTGCGTAATCGCCATCCGGCACGAAGCAGATGTCCTGACTGTCGGGCTTGTCGGCGTTGATGAAATCCGCCTCGCGTGCCAGATCTCTTGCCTCGGTTTTCCGCAGCTCGCCGAGCGGGAAGAGCGTCCGCGCCAGCCGCTGCTGCGTCATGTCGTAGAGCACGTAGCTCTGGTCCTTCGTCTCGTCGAGCGCCTTGCGCAGCTGGTACTGCCCGTTTTCAAACGTGATGCGCGCGTAGTGCCCGGTCGCGATGTGGTCGCAGCCGAGAATTTCTGCCCTTTGATAAAGCTTGTCGAACTTCATATAGCGGTTGCAGTCGATGCAGGG
>DPCD01000007.1:17080-17237 GCA_003516765.1 Clostridiales bacterium
GCGTCCTCGACATCGTCGAGCGAGCAGCATGTGTGCGCGCGCGGTATGCCGGCGTCTTCGTTGTGATAGAGCTTCATCGTCGCGCCGATGCACTCGTTGCCGTCCTTGCACAAAAGCCCTGCCGCGACGCTTGAGTCCACGCCGCCGCTCATGGCAA
>DPCD01000186.1:0-11030 GCA_003516765.1 Clostridiales bacterium
CAGGCTGGCAGGGCACTGCCAGTTTATCTCTGGTCCCTGGACCACGGGTCCAGCCCAAAAAGCCCCTCCGCTGCCGGCAGGCAGCAAAAAAATCGCCGGACTTTCGTCCGGCGATTTTCGTTACCTTATCTGTTGTTATATGCCTTGATGCCGAGAGCGAGCAGGTCCATGGCACGCTCGAGCTTATCCTGTTTGAGGATGTAGGCAATACGGATTTCGTTCTTGCCCTTGCCCGGGGTGGCGTACATGGGAGCGCCCGGTGCGAACATGACGGTATCGCCATTGTCGTCGAACTCTTCGAGCAGCCACTTCTGGAAGTTGTCCGCGTCGTCGATGGGCAGAGCTGCCATCAGATAGAACGCGCCCTTCGGGCAGTCGAACACGACGCCGGGGATCTCGCGCAGCTTTGCAACGACAGTGTCGCGGCGGCGCTTGTACTCCTCGCGGACAGCCGCGAAGTAGGAAGCGTCAACCTGATACAGGGCAGCCGAAGCGACCTGATCAAGCGTAGCGACGGAAAGTCTTGCCTGGCAGTACTTCAGCGCATGACCGAGCAGCTCGTGGTTGCGGGTCAGGATGCAGCCGATACGCGCGCCGCAGGCGGAGAAGCGCTTGGAGACGGTGTCGATAACAACGACATTGTCTGCAGCGTCTGCAAATTCGCCCATGGACTGCAGCGGCTCGCCGCCGTAGACGAACTCACGGTATGCTTCGTCGCCGATGATGAACAGGTTGTGCTCCTTGGCGATGTCGCACATCATGCGCATCTCTTCCGGAGTCAGGACAACGCCGGTGGGGTTGCCGGGGTTGGTGACCATGATCGCGCGGGTATGCTCGTTGATCTCCTTTTCCACCTTCTCGCGGTCGGCATAGTGATAGCCTTCCTCGGGGCAGGTGGGGATGGGATGGATGTGCGCGCCGCAGGTGTTGACCATGGTGTTGTAGTTGGGATAGAAGGGCTCGGGAATCAGGATCTCGTCGCCGTCATCGAGGATGCACTCCAGAACAATCTGAAGCGCCTCAGAACCGCCGGTGGTGATCAGGATCTCGTCCTTCTCAAAATGCATATCCAGATCGTCATAGTATTTCTGGATGGCGTCAATCAAAACAGGCATGCCAGGCGAGGGGGCATATTCCAGAACGGGCTGGTTGAACTCCCGGATGGTGTCGAAGAACTGCTTGGGAGTTTCCACGTCAGGCTGGCCGATGTTCAGATGATAAATCTTCTTGCCCTTGGCTTCGGCTGCCACCGCGTAGGGGTGGAACTTGCGCATCGGGGAAAGGCCGCATTTTTCGACCTTGCTGGAGAACTTCATTTGAATACCTCCTTCATTTGTAACGCCGCTGCACGAATTCGTGCGGAATGCACAATTTTCCCGTGTTTGGCGCCTCGTCTTTCAGACATTCAGCACATTGATTATAGCATATTGCCCAGCGATGTGCAATATGTTGCAAGGGTATTTTTTCATTTTTTAAACAGATCTTTCCATGGTATACCCGATCTTCACGCCGTTTGAACGGTCCATGCGCAAAAAGCAGCCCGCAGGCGTAACCTGCGGGCTGCCGGAAAGCTTATTTTTCCTCGAATTCGGTGTTCTTATAGCGGCTGTATGCCACGACAATCCGGCGGTTCGGCTCGGTGCCGGTGGAATACGTCGTCACATCGGGGTAGTCCTGCAGCGCGGCATGAATCACATGGCGCTCGTAGGCGTTCATCGGCTCGAGGGTGATGTTGCGGCGGTACTTGGTCACCTTGCCGGCGACCTTCTGCGCAAGCCGCTGCAGCGATTCCTCGCGCTTGAGGCGATAGTTTTCCGCGTCGACGTTGATGCGCGCGCGCTTCGCAGCGCCGCGGTTGACCGCGTAGTTCGCCAGATGCTGAATGGCGTCAAGCGTCTCGCCGCGTCTGCCGATCAGGATGCCGAGGTTCTCGCCGACGAGGTCCACCGAGTAGCTGTCGTCCGCGCTTTTCATCGCGTGCGGCACGGCGTCGGAGCCCATGTGCTCAAGAAGTCCCTTGATGAACTGCTCGATGCGCTCTTCCGTGGAGCCGGACTCTGCGGGCGCATAGACCTTGGGCTCGGCAGGCGCCTGCTCCTTCTTCGGCTGCTGCGGCTTGGGCTGACGGGGCTTATCCGTCTTCGGCTTGTCCGCTCTGGGCTGACGGAGCTTATCCGACTTCTGTCTTTCCGTTTTTTCCGGACGCTCGGAGGCAGGCTTTGCATTGGCGCGCTGCTCTGCCGGGCGCTGGATGGGCGCTGCGGCGGGCGCGATGACCTTCGGGGCATCCGCCGTTTCAGACGGCTTCTGCGCCGCAGGCTTCTTGGGCTTGCTTCTTGATGCGCTGGAGAGCGCGGGCGCCGGTGCGGCAGGCTCGTCGGGCGCCTCATAGGTCAGCTTGACCTTCGCGGGCGACGCACCGATGCCGAAAAAGCCGGACTTCGGGGTTTCCAGAATCTCCACGGACACGCTGTCGCGGTCCATACCGAGCTGCGTTAAACCGGCTTCAATCGCCAGATCAATGGTCTTGCCGGTCGCTGTAATAAATTTTTCCATATCTTACTCCTCGTTCTCGCCGGAAGAGGCTTCCTTCTGCGCGCCGCGCTTGCCGTAATGGTCAGCCTGATATGCACGGCCGCGGCAATACGGACGCTCGGCAATGCCGGACAGAGGCTTCTTGTCCTCTTTTTCCAGCTCCGGATTCTTTTTTGCGGCATAGTCTCTTGCCGCCTTTTCCGCCGCTTCCTTCTCCTGCTGGCGCAGCTTCTTCTTGCTCACATTGTCGGCAAGGATACCGTCGGGGTTCTGCTCGCGGCGAAGCTGGCGCTGACGCTCCTTTTCCGCCTCTTCTGCGCGGCGAAGCGCAGCCTTTTCCTGCCGGACGGCGTCTTCCGCATCATAGACCTTGCGGTAGTGATTCGTGAGAATCACGTCCTGCACGGTGCCGAACACTGCCTGCGCAATCCAGTAGATCGAGATCGCGGCGGGCATGGAGAAGCCGATCCACAGCGACATCAGCGGCATCATGATCATCATCGAGGTGTTGGTCTGGTTTGCCATCTGCGCGGCATTCTTGTCGACCTCGCCGTCGGCATTGGTTGCGACCTGGTTGTTCATCTTCTGGCTGATGAACATCGAAAGCATCTGCAGTGCGCCCGAGGCAACCGGAATCAGGAACAGACCGATCTCGCCCCAGCCCTCGCACTGCCAGAAGCGGAACGACGGGATGGACGCGAGGTCCACGCCGAGGAACGAGAAGTCGATATCCTGCAGCTTTGCACCTGCCATAACGGCAACGGACTTGATTTCCTCTGCAAACTCGCCGAGATGTCCGGCGGCTGCCAGCTGGGCATAGTACGTGTTCTTGCCGAGATCCACGCCGCTTGCCTGAATGAATGCGGCGATGGCAGCCGACACCGAGCGCGAGTTGTGCAGCATGTAGGTGATCGGCTCACGGATGACATAGTACAGCGGGAACAAAATCAGCAGCGGGATGAACGACCACAGGCAGCCGCCTCCCATCGAGACGCCCTCTTCCTTGTACATCTGCTGCACCGCCATCTGGGCTTTCTGGCGGTCGTCGCCGTATTTTGCCTCGATCGATCTTGCAAGCGGGGCAAGGCGCGACATTTTGAGCATGCTCTTTTTGCTCTTGATGCTCATCGGAAGCAGCACGAGCTTCACGATCAGCGAGAACAGAATCAGCGCCACGCCGTAGTTGCTCGAGAAGACATACAGCCAGTCGAGCAGATAGCCGAACGGGACGCGGATGATATCGGACAGGCTTGTGGTATCCTTGGTTTCCGTCGCGACCTGCTCGGCAGCGGCTTCGGGGCTCAGAGCCTCTGCTTGCGTGTCAGTGGTCTGGGCGGCATTGTTGTTGGCGACGCATGCCGTCAGAGACAGCACCATCAGAACCGCCAGCAGCAAGGCGAAGAATCTTTTCATGTTGAATCCTCCAATTGGTGGGGATGCCGGGGCAGGAGAAGCTTCTCCTATGGCACCGGATCAAAGTAATCGCCCTTGTAAAAGGGATTGCACCGCAGCAGCCGTTTGATTGCCAGCCATCCGCCCTTGATTGCGCCGTATTTCTCAATTGCCTCGAAGGCATACTGCGAGCAGGTCGGTGAGAACCGGCAGCGTCTTGGAAATCCGGGAGAAATATAGCGCTGATAAACGCGGATCAGCCCGAGCAGTACCCGCTTCATGTGTCCTTCGTCTCCGTTTGCGCCTCGCGCGCATAAATCGAGAGCTTTTCCGCCAAACACAGATAAGCTCCTTCCAGTTGCCGGTAAGGAGCCTGCATCGCTGCCGCACGCGCCACGACAACAATATCATAGCCGCGGGAGAACTGCCCTTCGTGCAGCCGGTAAATCTCGCGCAGCCGGCGGCGCAGACGATTGCGCTCGACCGCGTGACCGAGCTTGGCGCCGACCGTCAGACCGACTCTGTTTTTCTGCGTACCGTTTCGGTGGCAGTAGACGACCAGATACCGGTTCGCGCAGGAATTGCCCTTTGCGTAGAGCCTGCGAAAGACGTGATTGAATTTCAGAGCGCTTGAAAACTGCATGGACGCCTCCTTATATGGCGCGCAGCGTGACACATGCCGGGTAATAAACGGATGGGGCGAACAGAACTGCTTCCATTCACCCCTATGGCTCAAAACGAGCTGTATATGCGGTCATGGTTTGATCGAAGATCAAGCGGACAGCTTTGCTCTGCCCTTGGCACGACGGCGAGCCAGGACCTTGCGGCCGTTGGCGGTAGCCATTCTCTTTCTGAAACCATGCACTTTGGATCTCTGGCGCTTCTTGGGCTGATAGGTACGAACAGTCGACATTGTCTACACCTCCTGTAAAAATATGCTCAACAGCCGCGCAGGGCGCGACCGCAGCGAGACCGTTTCATCTCCCGATGGCGAAGCCTCGGGAACATACGATGGATATTATACCGGATAAGCTACCGGTTTGTCAATTCTTTTTTGCCGTTTTTGCCGCAATTGCGCGCAATCTCCGGCGCGCCGCGCGTTATTTTTTCTGGGTGAGCGGCTTGGACTTCTGCTGCTGCTCCAGAAGCAGCACAATGATGGAGTTTGAGAGCATGAAGCCCTTGGGCGTCAGGCGCCATCTGCCCGAGACGTTTTTGCACAGGTCCTGCTTTGCGAGCTTCTGGAAGACCGCCTCCAGCGGCTCAAACGGCAGAAGGAACGATTTGGTGTACTCCCCTTCTTCCACGCCGTCGACCGTGCGCAGCCGCAGCATCAGATACTCGCCCGCCCGCTCGCGCATGGGAACCGTCTCGCACTCGGACAGAATCGCACCCTTGTTCAGAACGCCGTCCATATACTTTTCGATGTCCGGCGCGATGGTAAAGCGCTTGCCCGCAAAATCGGACGCGGCGCACGGACCGAAGCTTAAGTATTCGTCTCCCGTCCAGTACTTCATGTTGTGCCGGCAGATATAGCCATCCTTTGCGAAATTCGAAATTTCATACTGGTGGTAGCCGAACTGTTCGAGCGTCTCGACGCAGTAGAAATACATGTCCGCCTGCGCGTCGTCGTCCGGCAGGTTGGCGCAGGCGCGGTACTCATAGAGCTTCGTGCCCGGCTCGACCTTGAGTCCGTAGCAGGAAATATGATCTGCCTTGAGATCAATCACATTGCGCAGCGTCTGCATCCACTGCTCGCGTGTCTGGTTCGGCAAGCCGAACATCAGATCGACCGAAACGTTGTTGAATCCAGCCCGGCGCGCCATCGAGACCGCCTGCTGCGCCTGCTTGTAATTGTGGGGTCTGCCCAAAGCCTTCAGCTGCTCGTCGATGTCCGACTGCACGCCGATGGAAATGCGGTTGAAGCCAGCCCTGCGCAGCTGCAGCAGCATCGGAAGCGTCACCGAGTCCGGATTTGCCTCCAGCGTGACCTCCGCGTCGCGGCTGACGTCGAAGCGGCGGTCGATTTCGGCAAAAATCCGGCTCAGACCCGTGGCTCCAAAGAACGACGGCGTGCCGCCGCCAAAGTAGACGGTGTCTACCTCATAGCCCACGGCGCAGGGCGCGGACTCGCGGATGTGCGCAATCACCGCGTCGAGATAGCGCGTCATCAGCTCCTTGCTGCGCGCGCCGGGGATGGAGTAGAAATCGCAGTATTCGCATTTGCTGCGGCAAAAGGGAATGTGGACGTAGATGCCGAGACTCTTTTTCCGGCTTTCTATGATCGGAGCGCCGCCCACCGCGCGGTTCTTCTTATTCATCATCGAGCTTCAACACCGCCATGAACGCCTCCGACGGCACGGACACCGTGCCGAACGTGCGCATGCGCTTTTTGCCTTCCTTCTGTTTTTCCAGCAGCTTCTTCTTTCGCGTGATATCGCCGCCGTAGCACTTTGCCAGAACGTCCTTGCGCAGCGCCTTGATCGTCTCGCGGGCAATGATCTTGCCGCCGACCGCCGCCTGCACCGGAATTTCAAACATCTGGCGCGGAATGTTGTCTTTGAGCTTCTCGCAGATCTTGCGCGCTCTGGCGTAGGCGTTGTCCGCAAAGAGAATGAAGCTCAGCGCGTCGACCACCTCGCCGTTGAGCAGGATGTCGAGCTTGACCAGCTTCGACGGGCGGTAGCCCTCAAGCTCATAGTCCAGAGACCCGTAGCCGCGGGTGCGGGACTTGAGTGCGTCAAAGAAGTCATAAATAATCTCGTTGAGCGGCATCGAATAGTGCAGCTCCACGCGCGTGGTATCGAGGTATTTCATGTCCTTGAATTCGCCGCGGCGGTTGGTGCAAAGGTCCATGATCGCGCCCACATACTCCGGCGGCGCGATGAGGTTCACCTTCGCATACGGCTCGCGCGCCTCGGCGATTTCGGCAGGGTCCGGATAGTTGAGCGGCGTGTAGACCTCCAGCTCCGTGCCGTCGGTCTTCGTGATCTGGTAGACGACGTTTGGCGCGGTCGTGATGAGGTCGAGGTTATACTCGCGCTCGAGCCGCTCCAGGATAATCTCCATGTGTAAAAGCCCCAGAAAGCCGCAGCGGAAGCCAAAGCCGAGGGCAATCGAGTTTTCCTGTGTGTAGGACATGGACGCATCGTTGAGCTTGAGCTTTTCCAGCGCGTCGCGCAGGTCCTGATATTTGGACCCGTCCGCCGGATAGACGCCGGAGAAAACCATCGGCAGCGCCTCTTTGTAGCCGGGAAGCGCCGATGCCGCCGGGTTTTCCAAACCTGTGATCGTATCGCCCACGCGCGTATCAGAGACGGTTTTGATCGACGCCGTGAGATAGCCGACCTCGCCCGCGCCGAGCGCCTGCGCCGGGCGCATGCCCAGCGGATGCAGATAGCCGACCTCGACGACCTTGTAGACCGCGCCGGTCGACATCATTTTGATGTCCATGCCGGGCGTAACGACGCCGTTGACCACGCGCATGTAGACAATCGCGCCGCGGTAGGAGTCGTACTGGCTGTCGAAAATCAGGCACTGCAGCGGTGCCTCACGGTCGCCCTTCGGCGCGGGAACGCCCTTGACGATCATCTCCAGCACCGCATGGATGTTGATGCCGTTTTTCGCCGAAATTTCGGGCGCGTCCATTGCCGGCAAGCCAATCACGTCTTCGATCTCGTGCTTGACCTCCTCGGGTCTTGCCGCAGGCAGGTCAATCTTGTTGATTACCGGCAGAACCTCCAGCCCGTTGTCGATTGCGAGATAGGTGTTTGCCAGCGTCTGCGCCTCAATGCCCTGCGAGGCGTCAACGACCAGCACTGCGCCTTCGCAGGCGGACAGGCTGCGCGAGACCTCGTAGTTGAAGTCCACGTGACCCGGCGTGTCGATGAGGTTCAGAACATAGTCCTGCCCGTCGTCTGCACGATAATCGAGCCGGACGGCGCGCGCCTTGATGGTGATGCCGCGCTCGCGCTCGAGGTCCATGGAGTCCAGGATCTGGTCCTCCATCTCGCGCTTGTCGACAGTGTTGCACTGCTCCAGAAGCCGGTCGGCAAGGGTCGACTTGCCGTGGTCGATGTGCGCGACGATGGAAAAATTACGAATCTGGGAAAGTTCGGTCATAGAACGCTTCCTCTTTCAAATAGAATCAATGCCAGGGTGTGTTCTTTCAACTGGTGATGTGACCGGCAGCGAGGAGTTTTCGTGGTGCGCAAGACATTTTTTTGCAGGAATACTGACGTATTTCAAGGAAAAATGACGCGGCGCACCGCTAAAAGGCCCGCTGTCCGGGTGCGTTGGGAGTTTTCAGATACACCCTAATATTCCTCAATCGTCACAAAATGCCCATCCACATCGCGGATATGGCGGAGATTCAGGCGATAATCCGGGAAGAAGAAACGGACGGTTTCTAAAAACTTCAGGAAGCGATCCCCATCGGCAATCGGTGGATCTTTTCCGCCAATTCTGCGGTTTGAAAAGCTTGATTTGACGAAAAATCTCTCGCCGAATCTGCTTGCCAAATTGTGCGGTGTTGCCTTAAATCAATAAAAGGAGCCTTTCGCACGAGCTTACCATCCGAGATGGAAAGCTGATTTTGAAAAAACGATGCAGTGCTCCGGGTGACGCCGCGCCTGTGTTACAGGCAGTTACGGAGGTGGAGGTAGACCGTGTTTTTGGAGATCCCGAGCTGCTCTGCTACGAGGACAACGCTATCTTTCAGGTTAAAGATCCCGCAGTTGCTTAAGCGGAAAATGATTTCCTTGTTCTTGTTGTTCAGAGAGATATTCTTGTCGGAAAAGACCTCATCGCGAATTTTCACGACTTGCTTTTCGATGATCTCCCGGGAATTTTCCGCGAAAGTCTCGGAGAATACACGCAGATGCTCGGAGAAATAGTTTTCTCGAATGAACGTGGCGAGGGGCAGGTTCAGGAAGAAGTTGATACAGATAAAGCCGATGACGCGATGGTTTTCTCCGTGGATTGCAATGGTGGTGGAACGGATCGGCTCACCGTTCTTATTTTCAGTAAAATAGGTTGCATAGGGGGTGCCGTCGTGCGATTTTATACGTTCGAACATCTCAAGGGCAAAGTCTGTGATGGGCGCGCCGATCTTTCGTCCGGTATAGTGCCCGTTCATGATGCAGATCACGCCCTCGTCGGGATTTCCAAGGGACTGTACCACAATTTCATAGCCGGTGCCGAGATATTCCGACAGTCCCTTCGCCAGACAGGTGTATGAGTCGAGAATGCAGAGGTCAGTTTTCGTCAGTTCTACAGCAGTAATAGGTTCCGTCATTGTCAGTTTCCTTCCATTTCGTTTTTCATTTTTCTTTGTTAAACTCTGCCATGTCGATACGCCATGCTTCCGGTGTGCCAAAGGACTGCGCAAGCATCGTCGGAAAAGATGCGTTTTTTCAGTTCGCTGTGTTCAGTGCAGAAAAGGAGACATTTGCGTGGTGGAGGGGGCGTGTAATTTCAAAATAAAAGATTTTTTATTCGATGAAAAATTTTACTGTAATTATCGGCTGAAATTGTGCAGTATTCACATAATGCGAGAAAATAATTCCACACAGACTAAAAAGAAATAACGTCTCCGTATTGACAATTAATACATAACAACTGTATATTATAATAAAATAGCGAGAAAAGCAAGCGGGCAGATTGAGGAAAGTTACAAATCCATCCAGTACCTTGTCGAATGACAAAATGAATGCCGGTACGGCATGAATGGAAGGTGCAAAACCGCTGTTTGATGGTCTGTACGATCTCGCTGTTTCATGAGCGGTAGTTTATTTAACAAGGAGGTAATGTGGTTTGGTTTGCGATTTTTTGTTAGAGTATTGCAATAGACCGTTTGTTTCAGGGTTTGAGCAAATGACTCCGGATTTGCTTCCCAAGTATTTTATGCCGTTCTCGGATACGTACGAGAATGACAGACGCGGCAGTTATATTTTCTCCAAAAAGGGAGAAACGTCACGCAGCGTTATGCTTGAGGCGCATGTCGATGAGTTGGGCTTCATGATCACGGAAGTGATGGCAGATGGATTTTTGCGATTCTCTCCTGTCGGATACTATAACACGCTGTGTCTGGAATGCCAAGATGTCGTCATTTACGGTAAGAAAGAAGTCCCCGGCGTCATTTGTGCACGCCCGGACAAGCCGCAGGATGCAAAGAATATCATCAACCTGCGCACGGACTGGCTTTATATCGATACCGGTCTTTCTCTCGACGAGGTAAAGAAACTTATTCAGCCGGGTGATGTTGCGCTGATACGCCGCAAGCCCTTTATGCTGGACGGCGATATCATGTGTGCCAGAGGAATGGACGATAAGGCGGGCGTTGCAGTTATGCTGGCGGCAGCGCAGGAGCTGGAAAAGCTTCCGCACAGCAGCACGATCTATTATTCCGCTGCCGTACAGGAAGAAGGTCCCGGCCTCGGCGGACAGGTCGCAACCTACAAAATCCACCCGGACATTGCATTCGCGTTTGACGTGGGCCATGGATGGGCGGAAGACCTCCCCGAAGATGAGATGCTCAAGCTGGGCGGCGGTCCAGCGCTCGCCATCGGCGGACGCTTTCATCCCGGCATGGTGAAGAAGTTCATTTCGATCTGTGAACGCTACGGCATCCGGTATCAGCTGGAACCAACGCCCGCAGCCAGCGGCACGGACGCGGAGAGCATTCAGACGAATCGGGACGGCGTACCGGTTCTGCTCATTTCCATCCCGCTTCGCTATATGCATACCGGCGTAGAGACCGGATGTGTGACCGATATTGAAAACATCGGCAAGGCTGTGGCACATATGATTTCTGAGATCGATCAGGAGAATTGGGAGGGACTGCTATGTCACTGAAAGCATTATGCGAATGCAGCGGCGCTCCCGGTGGGGAGAAAGAAGTTCGCCAGTATATCGCAGCGGAACTTGAGCGCATTGGATGCCCATATGAAATCGACAATCTGGGCAACGTGATCGCGCACCATCCCGGCAAGTCCGGAGAGCAGAAAGTCCTTTTTGCAGCGCACATGGATGAGCCTGCTCTGATGATCTGTGATGTGACGGAGAGAGGCTTCCTGAGATTTAAGGCAGTTGGCACCCGCGTT
>DPCD01000186.1:11230-18187 GCA_003516765.1 Clostridiales bacterium
TTAAGGCAGTTGGCACCCGCGTAACGCCCCGCCAGCTTTCCAGCCGTACCGTTCGGGTCGGGGAAAACGTCATGGGTGTCGTTGGTTTTGCACCCTACCACATGATGAGAATCACCGATGAGCAGAAAAGAAGATCTGCCGAGAACCAGCACATTGACATTGCCGCAGAAAGCAAAGAACGCGCGCTCGAGCGAATTCAGATCGGCGACTACGCGGTGGTGGACAGCCCGTTTATAGAGATGGGAGAAAACTGCAAGGGGCGTGCAATGGACAGCCGCCTGGGCTGCTGCGCAGTGCTGGAGCTGCTCCGCGAAGCACCGGACAAGGCCTTTGATGTTGTATTTACCACCATGTATGAGGTGGGACAGCGAGGCATGGAGGTCGCTGCGTATACTCAGCAGCCGGATCTGGTCGTCTCCATCGGCGCTGTACCGGCGACGGATATCCCGGGCAGCCTGAATAAGGAAGACCGCGTGGAGCTTGGACAGGGCGTTTGCATGGCGCTTACAGACGCGGGCTTTGCATACCCGAGAAATACAGTCGAAGCATGGAGCAAGGCTGCCAAGGAAGCCGGGATCAAGAGCAGAGTCGTGCAGTACGCACCCGATGCGGCGCAGGCAGGATATGCGGCGCTGTGCCGCAACGGCGCGCTGGCGCTGTCGCTGCTGATCCCATGCCGGACACCTGCTGCGCCGGCTGGCATTATGAAAAAAAGCGACTTGAATGAAGCGGTAGCGATGCTGAAACTCATCGCGGAAAAGTGCTGAGGAGGGGTCAAAGTGAATTTACATAATTTCGTAGAGCTGTGTATGTGCCCGGCACCCCTCGGCAACGAGCATACTGCGAAGCAGTTGATCCGCAGCATGCTGCCGAACGGACTGGAGATCTCGGAAGATGTTGCGGGCAGCGCCATCGTTCGCAAGCCTGGCGAGAAACCGGGTCTTACGTTCTTTGCAAGCCTGTCTCAGCCTGTAGTACTCGTCACGGGCAAAAAGTCGGACGGTGCATGGGAACTGCAGCCGCTGGGCACGGGAAAGACGCTCGAACCCATGAACGGTTGGAAAGTTATGGACAGCGGCGGCGCGCAGGCCAAGCTGGAGGTCAAGGACGGCGCGCTGAGACTGACGGAAGACAGAGGCGTTCAGATCGGTTCCCTTCTTACCCGTCAGCCGGATTGGACGCAGGATGTGCTGAGCGTAAGCTGTGCGGGTATTGAAGATCGTGTTGGCTGCTGGCTTCTGACGGAGCTGCTGCGCGAGATGCCGGATGTCAAGGCAGAAATCACGTGCATCTTCCTGGCACAGGAACAGCACTGCACGAAGGTCGCCGAACTGGCGATGAATGAGACAGATGCCGCGGTTGCGATCCGTCTGGCCTCTGCAAAGGTCAATGACATCAACCTGACCGGCGCGCCTGTCAACGCGGGAGGCGGTCCGGTTCTGAAGCTCCGCGAGCGCTATGTGTCTACAGACGGACGTCTGATGGATCTGGAGAGAATGGCCTGCCGGGAAGCCGGTGTGCCGTTCCAGTATGAGGTTCTGGAGTTGGATGTGACCGGTCTCTGTACCGCCCAGTATGGGCACTGCGGCGTCGTGGTCGGCGGAATCGATGTTCCGGCGGAAGAAGGACGGATACTGCTGACAGACCTGCGCAATACGCGGGCACTGGTCATGCAGCTGGCGGCAAACGCCGATCAGATTCAGCAAGCGCTGTGTTCGCTTCCTGCGGTGCAGCACTTGGCTCAGACAACGAAAGAAGAGAGGTGATTTTCATGGGAAAAACAGCTGCTGCATGGGGACCGCTTCCCAGAACGCGCATTCGTACATACTTTAAGAAAATGTATGCCCGCCCGATCTACCGCTTGCTGCTCATCCTTTTGGGGCTTCCCACCACACTCATGGTGCTGGTGAAGCATTTGGTATTTTCAAACTCTGCCAGCTATGACAAGCTGCGGGCTGACCTCGAGGCTGAGTTTAAGACGAGCGGGCTGTTGGAAAAGCTCAAGGCACAAGCATTGGAGTCCGAACGAAACAAGAGCAAGTTCCTGAAACGCTCTGTGTCGGACGAGCAGCTGAAGGTCAGAGCCGACAAGGTCGCAAAGAAAAAGTACGATCAGGCGCTTCAGGAGGAACTGACGAACCGGATGCGCCGTGAGAAGATCCATTCTCCGGATATGCTGAGCACATATCTGGAATGGCTGGACAATCCCGCGTTCTTCTGGGTCTCTGTCATTACCTCGCTTCCGATGTATTTGCTTGTCTGGATTTACTCAAAGCCGTATGCAAAGTATATCAGCGAACGCCTTTTCATGATGATCTTCGTTATGATCGGCGTCATCGTGCTGGTCTTTACCATTTTGTATCTGACCCCGATGGATCCGGCCAGAAACATTCTCGGTGCAAACGCAACGGTGGAAAAGGTCGCGGAATTCAAGCGCCTGTACGGTCTGGATCAGCCCTATCTGGTTCAGCTTGGCAACACGATCAAGAAATTCTTCACACTGGATCTTGGCATCTCCTATGTCGGCAACGAAGACATTGCGTCGGCGCTTATGCGCCGGTTCCCGATCACGGTGCAGCTTTCTCTGGCGTCGATGCTGGTTTCCATCCTGATCGCGATCCCCTCGGGCATCATTTCGTCCATCAAGCAGTATTCGGCATTTGACTATATCTTTATGCTGGTTGCGCTGCTGGGACTTTCGATCCCAAATTTCTGGCTGGGACTGATCCTGATCCTGAATTTCTCCATCCGCCTCGGCTGGCTGCCTGCCATGTACGATGCGACAAAACTGGTTACGCTGATCATGCCTGCCATCGTTATGGGCACGGGCCTCTCGGCCTCCGTAGCGCGAATGACGCGCTCGTCCATGTTGGAAGTGAAAAATCAGGACTATATCCTCACCGCCAGAGCAAAGGGTCTGAGCGAGAGACGCGTGATCTTCAAGCACATTCTGGGCAACGCCATGATCCCGATCGTCACGGTCATCGGTCTTCAGTTCGGTGGCATTCTGGGCGGCTCGGCTACAACCGAAAAGGTGTTCAACGTCAATGGTCTCGGCAAGTATATCGTGGACAAGCAGTTTATCCCGGATATCCCGGTCGTCATGGCTGGCGTTGTTTACATCGCCATTGTGATCAGCATTGTCAACCTTCTGGTGGACATCTTGTACGCATTCCTTGATCCCAGAATCAAGTCTTCTCTGAAAAACTATTAAGAGGTATGAGACGTGGATGATAACAAAAGAAAAAAAGAATATCTAAGGAAGCTGGAGAGCAAGAAGCTGAAAAAGTCTCCGGAGTACAAAGAACTGAGCTTCTCTGCCGGTGTGACCTGGGTGTTCGCGCTTCTGTTTGCCTTATCCGGATACAGCTTCATCACGGGTAAGGTGACCGTAACGCCTTTGATCCTGGCGGCGGCGTTCGCGGTGGAGGGGGTAGTCCAACTCATCCTTCTGCATCGGATGCGGGCGGCGCTTCTCAAGTCGAAGCCGATCTCGCGGGCAATGCGTCTGAGCGGCATCCTGCTTTTGGCATTTGTCGTTACCGGCAATATTTTCGCGGCGGTGGCCGGTTTTACGCTGATCAAAAAACAGCGCACGCTGGAATACACCATGACCGTCTATGCGGCGATCACGACCCTTGGGGTCATTATGGTCAGCGGTCTGAATCTCTTCAAAGAGTATGTGGCAAACAACTTTATGTTGGGAATGGGACTGTTGGTGGCGTTCTTGGTGTTCTATTTGCTGACGCTCCTGTTCATCCATCTTTGGGAGCGGGACGGCAAGGTGGATAAGAAACTGCTGCCGGTAGGTGTGCTGCTGATTATCTCCGCAATCAGCGGCAACGTTTTTGCGCTGATTGCCGGTATGCTGATCATTTCGCACTATCGCCATCAGGGCGAAGATCGTGCCATTGAGTGGCGTGATATCTGGGAGCGCCTGTTCCGCAACAAAATGGCGGTCATGGGTATGCTGGTCGTGGTTTTCCTGCTGTCGCTGTCGCTCGCCAGCGCCCTGACGTTTGATTACGGCGTTGCGATCGACAACAACTACGACGCGATCCTGCGCCCCGTCTCCATGGAATATCCGTTCGGCACGGATAACTATGGACGCTGCGTATTCACGCGCATCGTGTTTGGCGCCCGTATTTCCCTCATCGTCGGCGTGTGCGTTACGGTGCTGCCTATGATCGTGGGCGGTATCCTCGGCGCGGCCGCAGGCTTTTTCGGAAAGCGTGCAGACAACATCATTATGCGCCTTCTGGACGTGCAGTATGCCGTTCCGGATATGCTGCTCGCCATTGCCATCATTGCGGCGTTCGGCGCCAACACAGTCAACCTGATCTTGGCGTTGAGTATCGGCATGGTGGCGGTTTACGCGAGAACCGTCCGCGCCACGGTTCTCGGCCTTGCGAATGCGGAATTTGTTGAGGCGGCTCGCTCCTGCGGCGCCAGAGACTGGAACATCATTTTCCGCCATATCATTCCGAACTCCCTAGCGCCGATCATTGTCCGTTCGACGATGGGCATCGGTACTGCGGTTTTGTCTACTAGCAGCCTCAGCTATCTGGGTCTGGGCGTCGAGCCGCATATCCCGGAATGGGGCAACATCCTGAAGATCGGCAGCCAGTATCTGGAGACCAACCCCTATCTGGCAATCTTCCCGGGCCTTGCCATCATTCTGCTGGTGCTGGCATTCAACTTTTTCGGAGACGGTTTGCGGGATGCACTTGACCCGAAGCTGAAATGAGGTGAGACACGACATGGAACAGAATCTATTAGAAATCAAAAATCTGCGCGTCCATTATGTCACGGACACGGAAGACGTGCAGGCCGTCAATGGCGTGGATCTCCACCTGAAGAAGGGCGAGGTTCTGGGTCTTGTGGGCGAGACAGGCGCCGGAAAGACCACTGTGGCACTCTCCGTGATGCAGCTGGTTCCGGATCCTCCCGGAATCATTCTGGATGGCGAAATCCTCTTTAAGGGGAGAAACCTGATCTATAACTCGGACAGAGAAAATCAGGAAATGCGCGGCAACGGCATCTCTATGATTTTCCAGGATCCCATGACTGCGCTGAACCCAATCATGACCATCGGTCAGCAGCTGGCGGAGGTCGTGATCAAGCACAAGAAGTTGAGCAAGAAAGCGGCTATGGAAGTGGCAGCTGAAATGCTGGAGCGAGTCGGCGTGACAAGAGACCGCATTAACGACTACCCACACCAGTTCTCCGGTGGTATGAAGCAGCGCGCCATCATCGCCATGGCTCTGCTCTGCAATCCTGAGATCCTGATCGCGGACGAGCCCACCACGGCTCTTGACGTGACCATTCAGGCACAGGTGCTGGAGATCATCCGCAGCCTGATCCGCGAAAATGAGATGTCCATGATTCTCATAACGCACGATCTGGGTGTTGTTGCGGAAACCTGTGATCAGGTTGCCATCATGTATGCAGGCGAGGTGGTCGAATACGGTTCCGTTTGGGATGTTTATACGAATCCCAAGCACCCCTACACGCGCGGTCTCTTTGATTCGATCCCGAAAATGGATGTCGATGACGAGCGGCTGTCTCCGATTCCGGGTCTGGCACCGAACTCCACCGCACTTCCCAGCGGCTGCTACTTCCATCCCAGATGCAAGTACTGCCAGGAACGCTGTCGTGAACAGAGCCCCGCAATGAAGGGCGATACCCACCAGTACAAGTGCTGGCTGGACTTTGAGTAATAGGAGGGAAAGACGTTGGATAATTTGCTCACAGTGACCCACTTGAAAAAATATTTTGACGTTCCCGCCGGCCACCTTCATGCAGTGGATGATGTGTCGTTTTCCCTCAAACGGGGCGAGACGCTCGGCGTAGTCGGCGAGAGCGGATGCGGAAAATCTACCCTTGGTCGCGTTCTGCTCGGACTGCATCCGGCGACCTCCGGCGACATCATCTTTGAGGGAATGGATCTGAGCACGTTCAGCAAGAATGAGATGATTCCCGTTCGTCGGGAGATGCAGATCATTTTCCAGGACCCCTACGCATCCTTGAACCCGCGTTTCACCGTTGCACAGATCATTGAGGAGCCGCTTCGGCTGCACAAGGTCTGCAAGAATGCGGAGGAGCGGAGAAAGCGCGTTGAGGAACTGATGGAGATGGTCGGTCTGCCGCGGCGTGCGTACAATCTCTACCCGCACGAGTTTGACGGCGGTCGCCGCCAGAGAATCGTGATTGCAAGAGCGCTTGCGATCAATCCTCAGTTTGTGGTCTGCGATGAGCCGGTCTCCGCGCTGGATGTTTCTGTTCAGGCGCAGATCCTGAACCTGATGATCGATCTGCAAAAGCAGCTCGGTTTGACCTATTTGTTCATTTCGCACGATCTGTCTGTTGTCAAGCATATCTCCGACAATGTAGTGGTTATGTACCTGGGGCAGGTGATCGAGAAGGCTCCGAAGCAGGCGCTTTTCCAGACCCCGATGCATCCATACACCATTGCGCTTCTGAGCGCGATCCCTTCTGTCAATGTCCGCGAAAAGCGCCAGCGGATCATCCTGAAGGGCGAGCTCTCCTCTCCCATCAATCCCGGCGATGGCTGCCGCTTTGCAAAGCGCTGCCCGTTTGCGCAGCCTGAGTGCTTCACCCGGACTCCGGAATACCGTGAGATGGAGCCGGAGCACTTTGTGGCCTGCCATCGTGCCGAGGAAGTTCGGGACGGCAAGCTGAAATACCAGACGATCTAACCCGTTTATAAGTGTCAGAAAGGCATTTATAATAAATTTACTTGGAGGTACTACGAATGAAAAAGCTCACAGCACTGCTCCTTTGCCTTGCCATGGTCTTGATCATGCTCTCCGGCTGCAATGTCAAGACAAAAGACGACGTAAAGGGACCCGACACCTCATCCAACGACAATTCTGCGTCCACCGCAGCGGATACCAATCGTGATCCCATTCCCATCACGCTCCTTTCTCTCAGCTC
>DPCD01000178.1:0-128 GCA_003516765.1 Clostridiales bacterium
AACTGCAAGGACAAGACATGGTTTGCCTATACGGAAAGCGAGAAGGGCGAGATTTTAAAGCAGCTCGAGGGCAAAAAGGTCTCGATCAACCGCTCGAAGGGTCTGGGCGAAAACGACCCGGAGATGAT
>DPCD01000178.1:343-674 GCA_003516765.1 Clostridiales bacterium
GAGATGATGTGGATGACGACGATGAATCCCGAAACCCGCCGGCTTATCAAGGTCATGCCCGAGGACATGGTGCTCACGCAGCAGATGTTCGATCTGCTGCTCGGAGACAATCTGCAGGGCAGAAAGGATCACATTGCCGAGAACGGCTATAAATATCTGGACCAGCTGGACGTGTCGTAACGCCAGAGAAGGAACGAAGAAACTATGGCAAAGAAAAAAGAACCACAGGCGCCGAAGCGGCTGGACCCGCACGTGCAGGGGCTGCATGCTGAGGTCAAAGAGCAGCCGATCTGCCAGACGCTCGAGCAGAACTATATGCCCTACGCGATGT
>DPCD01000178.1:938-1059 GCA_003516765.1 Clostridiales bacterium
TCGACGGCTTCAAGCCGTCGCACAGAAAGCTTTTATATACGATGTACAAGATGGGACTGCTGACCGGCAGCCGGACCAAATCCGCCAACATTGTCGGGCAGACCATGCGCCTGAATCCCCA
>DPCD01000178.1:1330-7932 GCA_003516765.1 Clostridiales bacterium
GCAAGGTCTACTCGCGCGATATGGCGTATGCGGCGTCGCGCTACACGGAGGCGAAGCTGGACGCCATCTGCCAGGAGCTGTTCCGTGACATCGACGCAGACACCGTCGACTTTGTCGACAACTACGACGGCTCCATGAAAGAGCCGACGCTGCTGCCTACGACGTTTCCCAATGTGCTGGTCTCTGCAAACATGGGCATTGCCGTCGGCATGGCGTCAAACATCTGCTCGTTTAACCTTTCCGAGGTCTGCAAAACGGCAGTTGCGCTGATCAAAAATCCGGAGGCAGATCTTCTTGACACGCTGCCCGCACCCGATTTTCCGACCGGCGGCGAGATTCTCTACGACGCGGCGGAAATGCTGCAGATCTACAAAACCGGCAGGGGCACCTTCCGCCTGCGCGCCAGATGGCGCTATGTCAAGGAAGGCAACATGATCGAAATCTATGAGATTCCGTACACCACGGCGACGGAGATTATCATGGACAAGGTCGCCGAGCTGATCAAGGCGGGCAAGGTCCGCGAAATAGCCGACATGCGCGACGAAACGGACCTGAACGGTCTGAAGCTGACGATCGATTTAAAACGCGGCACGGACCCCGAGAAGCTCATGCAGAAGCTTTTCAAGACAACGACGCTGCAGGACTCGTTCGGTTGCAACTTTAACATTCTGATCGGCGGCATGCCGCGCGTGCTGGGTGTGCGCGAGATTTTCGAGGAGTGGACCGCGTGGCGCTGCGAGTGCGTCCGCCGGCGGGTCTATTTCCAGCTGCAAAAGAAGAAGGACAAGCTGCATCTTCTCAAAGGTCTGGGCAAGATCCTGCTCGATATCGACAAGGCAATCCGTATCATCCGCGAAACAGAGCTCGACGCCGAGGTCATTCCGAACCTCATGATCGGCTTCGGCATCGATCAGGTGCAGGCAGAGTATGTGGCAGAAATCCGGCTGCGAAACATCAACAAGGAATTTCTGCTCAACCGTCTGCAGGAGACCGAGAGTCTGGAACGGGAAATTGCGGAGCTGGAAGAGCTGCTCGGCTCGGAGAAAAAGATCAAGGCAGTGATCTGCAAGGAGCTCGATGCGGTCAGCAGCAAATACGGTCAGCCGAGAAAGACCCAGCTGGTCTACGATCATGAGCTGGAGCTTCCCGACGAGCCGGACGTGCCGGACTATCCGGTCACGGTCTTTATCTCCCGCGAGGGCTATTTCAAGAAAATCACGCCGCAGTCTCTTCGCATGTCCGGCGAGCAGAAGTTCAAGGAAGGAGACGCGCTGCTTTTAAGCCGCGAGACGACCAACAGCGCTGAGCTTCTCGTCTTCACCGACCGCTGCCAGGTCTATAAGACGCGGCTATCGGACTTTGACGACGGCAAGGCGTCCCAGCTTGGCGACTATCTTCCCGGCAAGCTCGGCTTTGACGAGGGCGAGAGCTTCTTCGATGCCATTTTCCCGGGCGATTATTCGGGCAATCTGCTCTTTGTCTTTGAAAACGGCAAGTGTGCGAAGGTCGAGCTTTCCGGCTATGCGACCAAGACCAACCGCAGAAAGCTCACCGGTGCGTACTCGGACAAGAGCTCGCTCGTTGCCGTGCTGGAGCTTTCGCAGGAGCAGGAGCTGGCGCTCTATGCCTCCGACGGCAGAACGCTCATTTTCTCCACGGCGCTGCTTGCGTCCAAAACGACAAGAGCCACGCAGGGCGTTGCGGTCATGGCGCTGAAGAAAAACGCAAAGCTGGTGCGCGTCAGAACGCTTGCAGACAGCGCCATCGGCAATCAGGCGCGCTACCGCGCCAAATCGCTTCCCGCCGCGGGCGCGCTTCTGCGGCAGGAGGATACGGAGGAGCAGCAAATCTCACTTGATTTATAACAGGAGGTCTGCGCGATGACAAACAAACCCATTTGGAGCATTGTGCGCTATTGCGCGCTGCTGGTGATCGGAAACGCAATGTTTGCGCTGGGCTTTAATCTGTTTCTGGTGCCGAACTCGCTGAACGTCGGCGGCTTGAGCGGTATTGCCATGATTCTGCAGCGGCTGCTCGGGCGCGGCGGCATCGGTCTGTATACGGCGGTGATGAATGTGCCGCTGTTTGTGATCGGCTACAAACAGCTCGGGCGCGGGTTTTTCTTCGGGTCTCTCATCGGTATGGCATGCAATTCGCTGTTCATTGATCTGCTTGCCGGACTTCCCGCGCCGCAGGTCGAGACGATGCTGGGCGTGATCTTCGGCGGCGTTCTGACGGGCGCGGGGCTGGGACTGGTATTTCTGCCCGGCGCGACCACGGGCGGCACGGACATTCTGGCGCGGCTTTTAAAGCGGCATCTGCGCGAGGTGAAGATGGGCTATGTGACGCTTGCCATCGACACGGTGGTGCTGATTCTGACGGGCCTTGTCTTCCGCGACATCTCCAAGACGCTTTACAGCGCCATCACGCTGTTCATCTGCTCGCGCGTTCTCGACGCAGTGCTCTACGGACTGGACTATTCGAGCGTCGCGCTCATTATCTCGGACCGCTACGAGGATGTGTACCGCGCAATTGACAAGCAGCTCGACCGCGGCGTGACGTTTCTCGAGGGGCGCGGCGGCTATACGGGCGCTCCCAAAACGGTTCTGATGACGGCGGTCAAGAGCCGTCAGATTTCAGAACTCAAACAGCTGGTGCAGTGCATCGACCCGAATGCCTTCATGATCGTCCAGCCGGCGCACCAGGTGCTGGGCGAGGGCTTCAAGCGATACTCGGACGATATTTAAGCGCTTCAGAAAACAGGCACGTTTGCTGCCGGACAGGAGGCGAAGACGGAATGAAGAAGATACGGCTTACGGCACTGACATTGGCACTCTGCACGGCGTTTTCGGCGTGCAGCCGGTTTGTTCCGTCGAGCTATACCCGCGTCTCGGCGCACAGCCAGACCAAAAGCGAGCAGATGGACACGAACGTGGTCAATGTCGGCGACTACGCAGGACTGCGGCGCGCCATCCGCGACTTTGTGCGCGGCGGCGTGGAGCATGGCGTCATTCGCGTCCAGCAGTACACGGGCACGCTCGAAGACGACCTTGCTGCAGCCGCCTACTCGGTGGCGCGCGAAGACCCGGCGGGCGCTTATGCGGTCGATTATATGACGCATGAGTGTACGCTGATCGTCTCCTACTATGAAATTCACGTGGATATCACTTTCCGCAAGACGCTGACCCCGCTTTCGCAGATTCCGTATGTGAGCGTGCTCAGCGACCTCGAACGCCGGCTGCACGAGGCGATGGACGGCTACGATGCGGTTCTGACCATTTATGCGGGCTACGACCAGGAGCCGGACTATGCGGCGCTGGCGCAGGATTATTATGAGCAGAACCTCGGCAGACTCATGGCGCTGCCGCAGATCACGGTCGAGAGCTACCCGCAAGGCGGAAAGCCGCGCATTGTCGAACTGACGATGCGCTACCCGGAGTCGAGCCGGACACTTGAGAGCATGGCGCAGCAGGTTTCAGATACCGTAAGCGCAGCGTCTGTGTATGTCCGATTCCGCGAAAGTGCATGGGAAAAGCTGCAGCTTCTGTATTCCTATCTTACCGAGCGGTTCACCTACACCGAAGAGCAGACGCAGACGCCGATCTATTCGCTTCTGTGCGAGGGCTATGCTACCAGCTGGAGCATGGCGCAGTGCTGGGCGCTTTTGTGCCAGGAAGCGGGGCTGGAGTGCCAGGTGGTGAAGGGACTGCGTGGGAGCGCGGACTACTGGTGGAACGAGGTCTGCCTCGACGGGACCTGGTATCATATGGATCTCATGCAGGACGTTATGGACCAGTCCGGCTTGCGTCTCCGCTACGACGAGGACATGACAGGTTACTACTGGGACGTGGAAGCGTATCCTGCCTGCCCAGCGCCGGAGGAGGAACCGACCGCGGGAGGAGAGAACCAGCCGCAGGCGCCGGATACGCCTGCAGAGCCGTCGGAACCGGATGCGCCGCAGGAGCCGTCCAGCGAGACGCCTGCAGAACCAGGGGAGGAAACGCCGGAGACATCCACGGAGCCGGTTTTGCAAAATTTTCGATAATTGGGACAGAAGGACTTGACTTTTCCGGAATTTCTGCTATAATCATACCTGCATTTGACGAATGCGGGTGTAGCTCATCCGGTAGAGCGCCACCTTGCCAAGGTGGAGGTAGCGAGTTCGAGCCTCGTCACCCGCTCCATAAAACGACGACTGGCGAAAGGCAGCTCCCGATAAGAAAACATCGTGAGGAAAGAGAGAACGGTATAGCTTTGGCTGTACCGTTTTCTCATTTTTCCGTTGATGCCGTGACTTTTGACATTTCCAAGACTCCGATACCCTTGTAGTAAATGTCGATCTCCTGCGTCCGATTCTTGCCCTTTGGGTCGCTGGCCGCATGGACGATGATTTTCTCCACGAACTCATGGAGTATGCAGGGCGTGAGCTCCGGGATATCCGTGTACCTCTCCACAACGGAGAGAAAACGATCAACATCCGACGATTTGCTTTCCTCCAGCTCCACTTCTTTCCGAAGGGAACTCGCCAGCACCTTGAGATCCTGTTCTTCCTTCTCATAGTCCGCAGAGAGCTTCTGAAAGCGTTCATCGGAGAGCTTGCCCGAAATGTTGTCCTCATAGAGCCGCTTGAAGATAGCATCCAGCTCTGTGATCCGCTTTTCGGAATCGGCAAGCTGCCGTTTCCGCTTTGCAAGATCCCGGTCGCGCTGCCGCAGGTCACTGTCCATGACCAGCCTCACAAACTCGTCCTTACTGCGGGAGGCGAAGGAAACGATCTCCCGCAGGTTTTCCAGAATCAATTCCTCCAAGATCACCGTGCGGATGGAATGGGTCTGACCGCAGAAGTCACGGCTCTTTCGGTAGCCGGCGCACAGGTAGTATTCCTGCTCGCGCCGGAAGTTGGTGGCTCTGCATTGATACATGACAGATCCGCAGTCCGCGCAGAACATCATGCCGGAGAACATCCCCATTTCTCCCATTTTTGTAGGACGACGGCGCGTCTGCCTTGCTGCTCTCGCGGCATCTGCGATTGCCTCCGTCCAGATCGGGTCATGGGTGTTCTCAAAGATCATCCACTCACTTTCCGGATTATGGATGACCTTTTTGCTCTTGTAGGACTTCTTCCTCGTCTTGAAATTGACCGTGTGCCCCAGGTACTCCCGCCAGCGGTCCATGATATCCGCTACGGTGGAGGCATCCCATGCGTAGGGCAAGCCACGCTTGATATTGCTTGCTTTTCGGCCCCTGCTGGCATAATAGGCGGCCGGGGTCAGGATCCTTCGCTCTGTCAGCTTTCTTGCAATCTGGGACGGTCCGAAACCGTCCATCACATATAGGCCGATCTCATAGACCACCGCTGCGGCTTCCTCGTCCCTGACCCACAGCTTTTTGTTGTCAGGAGACTTCATGTAGCCATAGGGCGGCAGGGTCGTCAGATGCTCGCCGGCGTTGCCTTTGACCTTCATCACGGCACGGATCTTCTTGCTGGTGTCCTTCGCATACCACTCATTGATGATGTTCCGAAAAGGAGTGAACTCATTATCACCCTGGGTGCTGTCCACGCCATCGTTGACAGCAATAAAGTGAATGTCATGCTCTGGGAACATGATCTCGGTATACATGCCCACTTGCAGATAATCACGGCCCAGGCGTGACATATCCTTGATAATGACCCGCTTGACAAGGCCGGCTTCGATATCCGCAATCATTTGCTGGAAGCCAGGGCGGTTGAACGTTGTACCCGAAATGCCGTCATCAATATAAAAGCGATAGTTTTTGTAGCCGTGGTCAAGTGCGTAGCGTTGAAGGATCTTTTTTTGGTTGATGATACTGTTGCTGTCGCCCTGCAATTCATCGTCACGCGACAAACGGCAGTACAAAGCGGTAACAGCTTCGACGCTCATAGCGTTGTAAGGGAATTGAAGCGCGGCAGCGGTGTTTGACTGATGATACATAGTAACCTCCCATCCGGCAGTCAAACACGGTTTTGAAGTCACCTTCATTATACCGCGTCTTTTTGTCCCTGTCTGCCTGTTTGGGAGAATTAAGTTGTAGCTTCTTTCTGAACGTCCGCTTTCATCAGACGTTCCAACTTTACGGCAATACTCTCGTCGCTCTTTTCTCGAAAGAAGGAATTGACGATAAAGGTTGTGTTGCCGATCTGTTTTTCGCTCCGCTTCGGCGGGGCGTATTTCTTTTCAGATGAAACGGTCGTTTGCATAGTTAGCCCCTTTCTAATCGTCTGAAAACAAATCATGTTTTGATAGCTTACAAAGAACAGCAGAAACGGACGGCTGAATGGCTTTTCAGCTCCACGGGGATCCCACCCCCGCGCGGTTCTCGCGCGGCCCTGCTCATTGCCTGCGACGCCTCACCGCCTGAATACGGCTGCACGCCCGGACTGTGACTGCAAGGGAGTATCGCCCCGTCTGTGCATCGTGACCCGCGGGCTGCCTTGCCCGCTTTGCGGCCTGGTGGATATCGCTCGCCTCGTTGAAGGGTCATGGCGCACCGGCCGTATAGCTCCGCACAGACGGGAATGTATCCGTCTGCTCTATGCTGCGCCGGGATTTGCCGGGCTTTCTTTGTCAAGGAGCAAAGGG
>DPCD01000011.1:0-194 GCA_003516765.1 Clostridiales bacterium
CGCAACATCTCCAAGCGGCAGGCTGTGGCGGAAAAGATCGTCATCACCGCGGAAAACTTCGTCCGCAACAATATGGGTGAGGCATGGATGCGCTATGTGCCGTTCGTCAGCACCATCTTTGCCATGTCCATCTTCTCGAGTCTTTCGTCTCTGGTCGGTCTGTGGCCGCCCACGGCGGATGTCTCGACCACGCT
>DPCD01000011.1:425-598 GCA_003516765.1 Clostridiales bacterium
ACGGCGGATGTCTCGACCACGCTGGCATGGGGCATCGTTGTGTTCGTGATCATCACGTTCACCAAGCTCAAGACCAATGGTCTTCTCGGCTACCTCAAGGGCTTCTGCGACCCCATCTTCGTGATGGCGCCGTTCAACGTCCTGGGTGAGGTCTTCACGCCGATCTCGATGGC
>DPCD01000011.1:882-3612 GCA_003516765.1 Clostridiales bacterium
TTCCGTCACTTCGGCAACATCGTCTCCGGCACGGTCATTTCGACCCTGGTCTATGCGGCGCTCGTCGTTGCGAACCACGCGCTGTTCTCCATCATCCCCGGCGTCGTCGGGCAGTGGCTGGGCGCGATTCCGTTCCTCACGGTCGGCATTCCCGCCGTCATTTCCCTGTACTTCGACTGGTTCGGCAGCTTTATGCAGGCATTCATCTTCTGCATGCTGACGATGATGTTCATCTCCACCGCGGCGGAGTAGGTCGTACATACCTTATTTATTATGCGGCAGCGTGCCGCGGATAAAACGTTAATAATTTTTAGGAGGATATCAACATGTTAGAAAGAGCAATCGTACTCATGGGCTGTGCCATCGGCGCAGGTTTGGCACTGATTGCCGGTATCGGTCCTGGTATCGGCGAAGGTTACACCGCAGGTAAAGCTGTGGAAGCCATTGCCCGCCAGCCGGAAATGAAGGGTGAACTGACGTCGACGATGCTTCTGGGTATCGCCTGCGCCGAGACCACCGGTATTTACGGCTTCGTCACCGGCCTGCTTCTGATCTTTGTGGCGCCCAACCTGTTCCTGGGCATGCTGTAAGACGGCAAAGTCACATTCTGAAAGGAGGCGGCAGCCTTGTCCTATCAATCCCTGGTAGCCTTTGAAGGCTGGACCTTCATCGCACAGATTCTGAATCTTTTCATTCAGATGTATCTGTTCAAGAAATTCCTTTTCAAGCCCATCCAGAACATTCTCGCCCAGCGCCAGCAGGAGGTCGATACCCTCTACGCCGACGCCGACTCCGCCAAGCAGGATGCCGAATCCGCAAAGGCTGAGTATGAGAGCCATCTGCTGACCGCCCGCACGGAGGCTGAAGAGATCACCGCGCGCGCCGTCAAGAATGCGCAGACCCGTTCGGATGCGATGCTTGCCAGCGCCCAGAGCGAGGCGGCGGCAATGCGCGAGAAGGCAAGCCGCGACATCGAGCTCGAGCGCCGCAAGGCAATGAACGAGATGAAGAGCGAAATCTCCGGTCTCGCCGTGGAAATCGCCTCGAAGGTTGCCGAAAAGGAAATCGACGAAAAGCAGCATGAGGCGCTCATCGAGCGTTTTATCGACGAATTGGGTGAAGAATCATGATTAGCAAAACTGCCCTTACCTACGGCGGCGCGCTGTACGATCTTGCCCGTGAGGAATCGCTCGAAGAGCAGATTCTCGGCGAGCTTCATGCGGTAAGTGATCTGTTTCGGCAAAATCCTGATTATGGACGGCTTCTGATGGAGCCCTCCATCGAAAAGCAAGAGCGTGAGAAGCTCATTGACGAGGCGTGGGGCGGCAGCGTCCATCCCTATACGCAAAACTTCATGAAGCTTCTGTGCGACAACGGCACCATTTCGGCTCTGCCCGACTGTTTCCAGGCGTTCCGCAGCCGCTACAACCGCGACCACAACATCATCGATGTCCGCGCGGTCAGCGCCGTGCCCATGACCGAGGCACAGACGAAGCGGCTCCGCGAAAAGCTGGAGGCAAAGTGCAAAAAGCACGTGGAGCTGACGGTCCAGACGGACCCCACGCTTCTCGGCGGCATTCGTCTGGAGCTGCCCGACCGGCAGCTCGACGGCAGCGTACAGAGCCACCTGAGCCAGATCCAACAGCTGCTCGAAAGCAGCGCCCTGTAACAAGGCTTTATTCTACTGAAAGCTGGTGAAGCAATGGAATTAAGACCGGAAGAGATTTCAAGAATCATCCGTTCTCAAATCAAACACTATGAAGCAAAGATCAACCAGTCTGAGACCGGCACGGTCATTCTGATCGGCGACGGCATCGCAAAAGCCGCCGGACTGACAGGCTGCATGGTCAACGAGCTGCTGGAATTCCCCGGCGGCGTGTACGGCATGGCGCAGAACCTGGAGGAAAACTCCGTTTCCATCGTCATGCTCGGCAACGAAGAAGGCATCCGCGAGGGCGACACTGTTCGCCGCACAGGCCGCGTCGTGTCCGTTCCCGTCGGCTATGAGCTGATCGGTCGTGTCGTCGACGCACTGGGTCAGCCGATCGACGGCAAGGGTCCCATCGATGCAAAAAAGTACGCGCCCATCGAGTCTCCCGCGCCCGGCATCCTGAAACGTAAGAGCGTCTCCGTCCCGCTGCAGACCGGTATCAAGGCGATCGACTCCATGATCCCGATCGGCAGAGGTCAGCGTGAGCTGATCATCGGCGACCGCCAGACCGGTAAGACGACGCTCGCCTCCGATACCATCATCAACCAGAAGGGCAAGGATGTCATCTGCATCTACGTTGCCATCGGTCAGAAGCGTTCGACCGTTGCGCAGCTGGTTTCCACGCTCGACGCCGCAGGCGCGATGGATTATACCATCGTTGTCTCCGCAACCGCATCCGAGCTGGCGCCGCTGCAGTACATCGCGCCGTACTCCGGCTGCACGATGGGCGAGTATTTCATGCACGACGGCAAGGACGTGCTCGTGATCTACGACGACTTAAGTAAGCACGCCACCGCGTACCGCGCCCTTTCTCTTCTGATCCGCCGTCCGCCCGGACGTGAGGCGTACCCCGGCGACGTGTTCTATCTGCACTCTCGTCTGCTCGAGCGCGCAGCGCGTATGGCGCCGGAATTCGGCGGCGGCTCTTTGACCGCCCTTCCTATCATCGAGACGCAGGCGGGCGACGTTTCCGCTTACATCCCGACGAACGTCATTTCCATCACCGACGGTCAGATCTT
>DPCD01000011.1:3822-8775 GCA_003516765.1 Clostridiales bacterium
TCCATCACCGACGGTCAGATCTTCCTGGAGACCGAGCTGTTCCACTCCGGCGTCATGCCGGCAGTCAACCCCGGCATCTCCGTCTCCCGTGTCGGCGGCAGCGCGCAGATCAAGGCAATGAAGAAGGTCGCCGGTAAGCTGAAGCTGCTGTATTCGCAGTACCGTGAGCTGCAGAGCTTCGCGCAGTTCGGCTCCGACCTCGATAAGGACACCAGAGACCGTCTGGAGCAGGGCGCCCGTATCGTCGAGGTTCTCAAGCAGGACCGCAACGCGCCGGTCGACGTCGCCTATCAGGTCTGCATCCTCTATGCCGTCATCGGCGGCTACCTCAAGGATATTCCCGTCGAGCGCATCCGCGCGTTTGAAGCCGAGCTCTATCCCTGGATGGAAGCGAATGCGGCAGACGTTCTCACCGCTATCCGCGAAACGAAGGATCTGAGCAAGGAAACCGAGGCGCATTTGAACAAGGCCATTACCACGCGCGTTGCCGAGTTCTTACAGAATCAATAAGAAGGAGGAGGCGCGCACATGGCCGGCTTATCCACAAAAGCGATAAAAAACCGCATCAAGAGCATGCAGTCCACCCGCCAGATTACCAAGGCCATGGAGCTGGTCGCAGCCTCCAAGCTGCGCTCTGCACAAGCCAAGGCAATCTCCAGCCGTCCGTACTTCCAGACGCTGTACGCGGCGATGGACGAAATTGCCGATACCAACAACGATTTTTCTTCGCCGTATCTGCACGCAAACCCCGACGGCAAGCCCGTCTATGTCGTCATCGCGGGCGACCGGGGCTTAGCGGGCGGCTATAACAACAACATCCTCAAGCTGGTCTATTCCCAGATGGAGGATGGTGCCGCCGTGCTGCCGATCGGCAAGAAAGCCGTGGAGTATTTCCGGCGCAAGAACGTAACGGTCATCACCGAGAGCTATGCCGAGGCGGCAAGCGTCTCCATCGGCGACTGCTACACAATTGCAAAAATGCTCGCTGACGGCTTCCTCGACGGAAGCTTCGGCAAGCTGTCGCTCGGCTACACGAACTTTGTCTCGATGCTCTCGCAGACACCGTGCACGCTGGAGCTTCTGCCGCTGCATATTTCCGATTCGAAGCATCCGCCGCGGCACCCCATCTTATACGAGCCCGGCAGCGAGGCTGTTTTCAACGCCATCGTTCCGGAATACCTCGGGGGCGTCCTATATGGCGCGCTGTGCGAGTCGACCGCTTCCGAGCAGGCGGCGCGCCGCACCGCCATGGACTCCGCCACCAAAAACGCCGACGAAATCATCGACGATCTGAATCTCCGCTACAACCGCGCGCGTCAGGGCGCAATCACGCAGGAGATCACCGAAATTGTCGCCGGCGCAGAACAGTCTTGAAAGGAGTGACCGTATTGCCAAATACCGGTACTGTCGTACAGGTTGTCGGACCTGTCCTTGATATTCGCTTCCCCGACGGTCAGCTTCCCAATCTGAACCACGCCGTTACGCTCAAAAACGGCGAGCGCACGATCGTCGCTGAGGTTGCTCAGCAGATCGGCGACGGCATCGTCCGCTGCGTTGCCATGAGCTCCACCGATGGTCTTGTCCGCGGCACAGAAGCCGTCGACACAGGCTCCCCCATTACCGTTCCGGTCGGCGAGGCTTGCCTCGGTCGTATTTTCGACCTGATGGGCAACCCGCTGGATGATCAGCCCATCGACGAAAATCTCGAACGCTGGCCCATTCACCGCGAGGCACCGTCCTACGCCGAGCAGGAATCCTCCACGGAGATTCTTGAAACCGGCATCAAGGTCGTCGACCTGATCTGCCCGTACGCAAAGGGCGGCAAGATCGGTCTGTTCGGCGGCGCAGGCGTCGGCAAGACCGTTCTGATTCAGGAGTTGATCTACAATATCGCAACCGAACACAACGGCTACTCCGTCTTCACCGGCGTCGGCGAGCGTACCCGTGAGGGCAACGACCTGTACTACGAAATGAAGGAGTCCGGCGTTCTGGAGAAAACCGCGCTGGTCTTCGGTCAGATGAACGAACCGCCCGGAGCGCGTATGCGTGTCGGTCTTTCGGGTCTGACGATGGCGGAATACTTCCGCGACGTCAAGCACCAGGACGTGCTTCTGTTCATCGACAACATCTTCCGTTTCACGCAGGCTGGCTCCGAGGTTTCGGCGCTGCTTGGCCGTATGCCTTCCGCCGTCGGCTACCAGCCCACGCTGGCAACCGAAATGGGCGCACTGCAGGAGCGTATCACGTCCACGAAGGACGGCTCGATCACGTCGGTGCAGGCAGTCTATGTCCCGGCGGACGATCTGACCGACCCCGCGCCTGCCACCACGTTCGCGCATCTGGACGCAACGACGGTTCTCGACCGCTCCATCGCGTCTCTCGGCATTTACCCCGCCGTCGACCCGCTGGACTCCACGTCCCGCATCCTTTCTCCGGACGTTGTCGGCAAGGAGCACTACGAGGTCGCCCAGGCCGTCATCCATATCCTCCAGCGCTATAAGGAGCTGCAGGATATCATCGCCATCATGGGCATGGATGAGCTGTCTGAAAGCGACAAGCTGACGGTCAGCCGCGCCCGTAAGGTACAGCGCTTCCTGTCCCAGCCGTTCCATGTCGCCGAGCAGTTCACCGGCATGGCTGGCAAGTACGTTCCCGTTCGCGAAACCATCCGCGGCTTCAAGGAGATCGTGGAAGGCAAGCACGACGATATTCCCGAGTCTGCCTTCCTCTTTGCCGGAACGATCGACGACGTGGTCGCCAAGGCGAAAGGCGGCAATGCATGAGCAGCTTCCATCTGCAAATCGTAACGCCTGACGGTCTGTTCTACGACGGGCAGGCAGAGAGTCTCAATCTGCGCGCCGCGCAGGGCGGACTGACCATTCTGCCGCGCCATACGAACTTCGTGACCACGGTCGGCATGGGTCCGGCAAAGGTCGTCCTCGAAGGTAAGTCGCGCATCGCCGCCTGCATCGGCGGTATGCTGAGCGTGATAAACGGCGAGGTCCGCCTGATTGCCACGACGTTCGAGTGGGCGGAGGACATTGACCGCGAGCGCGCAAAGTCCGCGCTTGCCCGCGCCGAGGAAAAGCTGGCAGACGCCTCTCTTTCCAAAGAGGAACATCGGCTTGCCGAGTCCGCAAAGCGCCGCGCGCAGGTCCGTCTGAGCATCCCGCAGGCATAAATACTTCAAAAAATGGTCCGCTGCATAGCAGCGGACCATTTTTCATAACGGAATGCGCCTCGACTGCGCGCAAGCTTTTCACGCTCCGCGCGAAAAGCTCACACTGGCTCAGCGATCGGAATTTTTTCGGTCGGCAAAGCCGCCGGATAAAATGAATCTCTACTTTATTTCGCGCCTGCGGGCGCGAAACTCTGCGAGACTGTTATCGCAAAATTTGCGAAACAAAAACGACTGGCTTTCCCCGCCTCCTAATAAGAAAACATGAAAAAGTCAGTAAAATCAATGTTTTCAAAGGCAGGGAACACGGTACGAAGTCAAAAAATCTCATACTGACAGGCACGAAGGGCGCTGGTTTTCACATCAGCGCCCTTTTCCTGTCCCCACGCCATAGGCAGCCGCCCTATGGCGTTTTTTCATATCCGTACCTATACCCACCTGAAAAATGTATCAATTAGGGTGCGAAAGCCTCTGTTTTTTCCTCTCAGAACGCCGCTTGAAGGGCGGCGTGGGTGTTTTCCCATGGGAAGCGTCCGGGAGGCAGGACAGGGGCTTTTTTGCGCCAAAATCAACACTTTTCAAAACCAGAGAAAGGAGGCGCCGGATATGGCAGTTTTCCGCATCGAAAAGACCAGAGATTACACGGTCATGTCCAACTACCACCTGCGGGACAGGTCGCTGTCCCTGAAAGCGAAGGGGCTGCTGTCCCTCATGCTGTCGCTGCCAGAGGACTGGGACTATACCATGAAGGGGCTTGCCCGCATCTGCAAGGACGGCATCGACAGCATCAGCGGCGGGATCCGGGAGCTGGAGGCGCACGGCTATCTCGTCCGGGCGCGCGTCCGCAACGAGAACGGGCAGCTTGGCTCCATCGAGTACACCATTTTGGAGCAGCCGAAAGAACCGGCTCAGACGCCCGCGCCTATCCGGGAAAAACCAATACGGGAAAATCCAATACAGGTGAAGCCAATGTTGGATGCCCCTATTCAGGAGAACCCCGCCCAATTAAATACTAAAGGACAAAATAAAGAATTATCAATTACGCAAGGATCAAGTCCTATCCCATCAAGTCCCCCTACCCCCAGAGAAAAAGGCAGGATCGGACAGGACAGGATGCGGGAGCGTGAGAGCTACCGGGAGATCATTTTGGAGAATATCGACTACGATATCCTCACCCAGGATGAAAAGCTGGACAGGGACCGTCTGGATGAGCTGGTGGAGCTCATGGTGGATACCGTCTGCTCCAACCGCAAGATGATCCGTATCGCCGGGGACGACTACCCCGCCGAGGTGGTGAAGTCCCGGTTCTTGAAGATCGGCAGCTCCCACATCGAGTATGTGCTGGAACGGATGCGGGAGAATACCACCTATGTCCGCAATATCAAGAAGTACCTGTTGGCGGCGCTGTATAACGCGCCGGTCACGATGGACAGCTATTACACCTCCCTTGTCAGCCATGACCTGTACGGGGACGGAAAAAGGGGGCGAGGATAAATGCAGGAGGAGATCACCCAGGGAGCTGTGACACTCAGCGTGGAGACGGGTAAGCTGACCGCCCAGCTCTTGCAGCAGGCCATGAAGAAGGTGCTGGCGGATATGGAAAAGCACAAGAATGATCCGCAGCTCCGGCACGGCAAACAGACCCTCCGGCAGCTTATGAAGCATGGGGCCGGCGTGTCCAATATCGAGATCACAGACCAGAATATCAAGGCGTTCTCCGCTACGGCAAAAAAGTACGGCATCGACTTTGCTCTGAAAAAAGATACCACCGGGGA
>DPCD01000011.1:9017-9279 GCA_003516765.1 Clostridiales bacterium
AAGGGCAGGGACGCCGACGCGGTGACGGCGGCCTTCCGCGAGTTCTCCGCAAAGAATCTGGCGAAGGAGAAAAAGCCCTCCATCCGCAGGCGGCTGACCAAGGCCAAGGAGCAGGCGAAGCGGCAGGAGCTGGAGCGGGGCGAGAAGATCAAAAACAGGGATCGGGGGCTGGAACGATGACGGGAAAGCTGAAAAAGGTCCTGCTGCCGAACCTTCCGTATCTGCTGTTCGCCTGGCTCTTTGACAAGCTCTGCCAGGCGGT
>DPCD01000011.1:9584-9744 GCA_003516765.1 Clostridiales bacterium
GGGCTTCACCGAGGCCTTTGCCTCCCTCTGGCTCAGCCTGCATCCTCTGGACCTGCTGCTGGGCGTGGCCGGGGCGGCGCTTGTCCGGCTGGCGGTGTACCTGAAAGCGAAAAACGCGAAGAAATATCGCCGTGGCGTTGAGTACGGCAGCGCGAGATGG
>DPCD01000108.1:0-10275 GCA_003516765.1 Clostridiales bacterium
TACTTGACAGGGAGCAGTTCAGATCTTTCCCTGGGCTTTTCCCTGGCGCATGTGGGCATCAACAATGATAGCGCCGAGGCGGCGCAAAGTGTCTGTCGCCGCATTGCAGACATCTTCCGCCTTCCGATAAAAATGGGAAATAGCTCAGACTTTTCGGGCACCTATGTGGAATGCATGAAGACGATGTACTATGGAAAAAACGGCCACATCGGCTTCCATACCAACTCAGCAGAGCGTGCTCTGGCATATTTCCGCCAAAAGGGCTTGGAGATCCGCCCGGAGAGCTACAAGTGCGATGAAAACGGCTTGGGAAAATTTTTCTATTTAAAGGACGAGGTGGGCGGGTTTGCCCTCCACGTGGTGAGGTAGCGCGATGATGAAACAAGTGATCGGCATGGGAGATCTGCTACTCTCTCTCTCGCCGCCGGGTTATCTGCGCTTTGGACAGGCGACGACCTTTGACGCCTTCTATACTGGTGCAGAAGCCAATGTCTGTGCAGCGCTGGCGCAGTTCGGTATCCCCACTGAATTGCTTACCAGCGTACCGGAGAACGATATTGGAAAGACTGCGGTATCTATGCTCCGCAAATTTGGCGTAGGGACGAAGCATATTGTGTATCAGGGGGACAGAATTGGCGTTTTGTACCTGGAAAAGGGGGCATCACAGCGGCCGTCCAAGGTGATTTATGATCGAAAGCACTCTGCCATCTGTCAGACGAGGCCAGAGGATTTTGACTTTGACACCATTTTTGCCAATGCGGATTGGTTCCACATTACGGGGATTACACCTGCCCTCAGCGACATGGCGCCTGCATTGTGCCTGGCTGCCTGCCAAAAAGCCAAGGCGCACAATCTGACGGTGAGCTGCGATTTGAATTACCGGAAGAAGCTGTGGACGACCCAGCAAGCTAAAGCGACGATGGAGCGCTTGCTGCCCTATGTGGATGTTCTGGTGGCCAATGAAGAGGATGTGGAAAAAGTTCTGGGCATTCGTGCCGGAGAGACGGACGTAACAAAGGGTCAGATCGACCAGCAGGGTTATGTAGATGTGGCGCACCAGCTCATTGCGCGCTATGGTCTGCGCCTTGTGGCGACTACACTGCGCAAGAGCTACTCTGCCTCGGAAAATGGATGGAGCGCCGTGGTCTGTAGCCGGGAGGAGAAGGCTTTTTCCAGAGAGTATCAAATTCATATTGTCAATCGGGTAGGCGGTGGCGATGCCTTTTCCGCTGGCTTGATCTACGGCCTGAAAATGGGTTACACGATGCAAGAGACTGTGGAATTTGCTGCTGCCGCATCTTGCCTCAAGCATTCCATCGAATTTGACTTCAACCTGGTTTCCTTGGAAGAGGTCAGAGCGCTGATGGAGGGAGACGGCTCAGGCCGGGTGCAGAGATAGGGAGGAAAACCATGCGGAAAGTCTTAATTCTTACGCCTGGATTTGCGCAGACGTGTGAGGAAGCGCTGGAGATTTTGCGGCAGGATGGTCTCACGCCAGTATTCCAAAACGACGTGCCCATCAGCCGGGAGGAGGAAATATTGCCCTATCTGGATGATACCGTGGAGGCCATTGTGGTAGGCGTGGAGCCGGCCGGAAAGCTAGTGCAGCGCAGCGCGAAAAACCTAAAAATGGTGTCCATATTCGGAGCAGGCATCAACCCTGTGGTGCTGGAGGGCGCCAAGGAGGCGGGTGTTACGTTGACACGGACGCCAGGGGCAAACAGTAACGGTGTTGCAGACGTGGTGCTGGGCTTAATGCTCAATGCGGCGCGTAAGATCACCCGGGCGGAGCGGGATTTGCGCAGCGGAAAATGGCAGCGGTATTATAGCCCGTCGCTCTATCGCGCAACGGTGGGGCTTCTGGGTTTTGGCGCTGTTGCAAAGGCGGTTGCCAGACGGCTCCAGGGGTTTGACGCACGAATATTGGCCTATGATCCCTACTGGGATGCGGAGGCGGCAGCGAAGTACGGGGTAGAACGCTGTGATCTCGACACATTGCTCCAGGAATCCGATTTTGTGTCCATTCATGTGGCGCTTACCCCTGAGACCGAGTGTATGCTTGGAGAGCGGGAGTTTGCCCAGATGAAACCCAGCGCTTACCTCATCAACACAGCGCGGGGAAAGATTGTGGATGAGTCTGCGCTGTGCCGTGCGCTGGAGCAAGGACAAATTGCCGGCGCGGCGCTGGATACCTTTTGGCGGGAGCCGCTGCCCCAGGAGGATCCCCTTCTTAGCCAGCAGAATCTGTTGCTCACGCCCCATATTGCGGCTGACAGTCTTGAATCACGCAATTCTGTGAGCGTTTATGCCGCGAAAAATATAGTAAACGTGCTAAACGGCACTTCTATGGAGGGGAAGCCTGCCTGGCTTGTGTACCGGGCGCCGGGGTGCGGAAATAGCCGACAGTGAATTTGATAAATATATTACGAACAGACCGGGAAATTCGATAGTGTCGAATTTCCCGGCTTTGCTGTTCAGCAACCAGATGGCGACTGAGCAGCCTTGGATACGTCACCAACAAATGACTCTGATCTAATCTGCCTGCTGCCAATGCGTGTCAAATGCGCCACCGGTTGGCGCAGGCGGATTTTCCGTGCTCTTTTGGATAGTCGCCCTTTGGGCTAGAGACTGCCCTGACGCCCGCACCCCTGCCTGATTGTGCGCAGAAGCCAGTATAGAATACCGTGGTATTCCCTGTATGCTGGGGCGTTTGGGTATATACCAGAGCATGTGCTGCATAGGTATTCACAAGGAGGTGTCTTGCTTGGTTAACAAAGAACAACTCATGCAAATGGGAAGCAGGAGCTTTGAAGAGGTGACAATTGACGCCCTGGCGGATGTTTTGCAGGTTCAGATTTCTTCAGCAACACCCATGGAGCACTTGGAGAGTACGCTGAGGCAGCTAGGGAATCCCCACCTTTTTCGAGTCGGAAACACACCGGTTCGTCTCCGTTTTATTGACGAGGAGGCAACGTTGGAGGACAAGGTGAAATCCTACTTTATACAGCGTTGCCAGCAGATATTGACGGATGTTTTTGATCTTTGTGGTGTTCTCCTTCATGCAGCTAACGACGAAGCGGATGTGCTCGCTGTCCAGCTTCAAGAACCGGCTCCTGACCACCTCCGCAGGCTTGTCGTCGCCGGAAATGCGCACGGTCTCTTTTGTGGTGCAGACCGTATCCACGATCAGCTCCAGAATTTCCTCAATGATCTCCTTGTCATACGGCAAGTCCAGCAGCAGAACGTCATAGCTGATATTCTCCATGATAAGCTCTCTGTACTGCACTCTTCGCTCCGCATCGTTTCTTTTCGATTCCCGCTTTTGACCGTCTCTGAACGAAGGGAAGGGAAGAGACTCAGTATCGTTAAAATCAGTATTGTTATTCTCAGTATTACTACCTTTTGATTTTGGAAATTCTTGAGTTTCGATTTTCAAAAGTCCAGAATTTTGATTTTCACCATTCTTGAATTTTGATTCCGGTGCGGCAACAAAGTTCTTGACGTAAATGAGATTATCCATGACAAGGCTACCTACTTCAACAGCACAAAGGACGGACGCGGCTATAACCTGCTGCACCTGAACGCGTTGTATGATCTGGAAAGTCAGCTTTTTCTGGACGCCATCATACAAAATGGACGGGAAGAGCACGAATCCCGGGCGCTTGTGGAACTGGTCGATCGATCGGAGCTTACAGAGCCAGTCATTCTTATTGCGGATCGCGGCTATGAGGCATACAACAACATCGCGCATATCGAGCAGAAGGGCTGGAACTACCTGATCCGCGTAAAGGAAAAGCATGGTATTCTTTCGGGTCTCAATCTGCCTGATACGCCGGAATTTGATGCGTGTTTCAGCTATTCTCTCTCCAAACGCCTGACGAACCGCATCCGCAAGGAGCCTCAAAAGTACCGCTGGCTCCCCAGCAAGGTTCAGTTTGATTATATCCGGGATGCAAGCGACGACCTGTATCCGCTTTCTTTCCGTGTTGTAAGATTTCTGGTCAAAGAAGATCTGTACGAAACTGTAATCACAAACCTTCCCGAAGCCAGTTTCCCGCCGTCGCTGCTGTGTATGCTGTACCACAAACGCTGGGGAATCGAAACTGCTTTCTGTGATTTGAAATGCACCCTTGCGCTGACGCACTTTCATGCAAAAAAGCGCTCATTCATTATGCAGGAGATCTTTTCCAGAATGACGCTCTACAATTTTGCCTCCCTGCTTCGGCTGCACACCCGATTTGTGCAGCCAAAGGGGAAATATTTCTACCGTGTGAACGTTGCTTTTGCCGCGCATATTGCACGGGAGTTCCTGCTCGGATTTGTACCTGCGGTCAATGTGGAGGCACTGATTGCTAGTCTGCTGCTTCCTGTCCGGCCCGACCAACACAAGCCAAGAAATATGCGGGCAAAACATCCAGCCTGCTTTCAGTACCGGATGATTTAATCTCCCGACACTCGTTTTCGCGGAGGAAACTCCGCGCTTTTGGCATACCCTTTTTGAAAATCTGCGCGTCTTGCGAAGCAGGCGCTGGGCTTTCCTCCCAGAGCCTGCATTTCTGGGGGCTTATCTTAATGAGATTAGGCTTAGCCGGAGGTTTTGACTTGTTCTGTACCCTGGAAAGCAGCGCCACTCAAAGTTCCTTCGGCATCTGCCAGCCGTCAATATCGGTATGCAGCAGATGATGCGACCGCTCGGACAGCGGCTTTCCGAGATACTCTTTGTAAAGCGCCTGCACATCGGGGTTTTCATGCGAGAAACGAAGAGGCATCTTGTGGTCAAGTCTCCACAGGACGTTGCCGCGCGCCTCGGCGCACTCCTCGCCGTCGTGAATCGGCTGACCGCCGCCGCCGGCGCAGCCGCCGGGACATGCCATGATTTCCACAAAATCATACTGAACGCTGCCGGACTGGAGCGCCTCCAGAAGCTTTCTGGTGTTTCCGAGACCACTGACAACTGCCGTGCGGACCTTGCCTGCGCCGGGGATCTCAAAGCTGGCTTCCTTCCAGCCCTGCATGCCGCGCACGGAGGAAAATGCATCCGGGTCAGGATTTTTGCCGGTGACCAGATAGTATGCACTGCGAAGCGCCGCGTCCATCACGCCGCCCGTCGCGCCAAAAATGACGGCTGCGCCGGTTCCGGAGCCGAGCGGAGAGTCGAAGCTGCTTTCTTCCAGTGTCGAGGGGTCGATCATCGAGCAGCGGAGCATGCGAACCAGCTCGCGCGTGGTAATGACCACGTCCACATCCGGATCGCCGCAGGCATCACGCATCGTCGGAAGCTCTGCTTCTGCCTTTTTGGACGTGCACGGCATCACGGAGATGACACACATATTTTTCGGGTCGACGCCGATCTTTTCTGCGAAGTAGCTCTTTGCGATTGCGCCGAACATCTGCTGCGGCGATTTTGCTGTGGACAGGTTCTTCGCGAACTGCGGGAACTGCCCCTTGACAAACCGCACCCAGCCGGGGCAGCAGGAAGTGAACATCGGCCATGTATGCGCGTCGCGATGCGTAAAGCGCTCAATAAACTCGCTGCCCTCTTCCATGATGGTAAGGTCGGCGCTGAAATTGGTGTCAAACACATAGTCAAAGCCGAGCTGGCGAAGCGCAGAGGCAAGCACACCCGGCGTCGCCTGCTCCGGCGTGAGACCGAAATACTCCGCCCACGCCGCGCGGACGGCAGGTGCGACCTGCACGACGGTTGTCAGCTCCGGATCGGCGAGCATGCGGTAGACGTGGTCGGTATCGTCGCGCTCTTCCAGCGCGCCGACCGGGCAGTGCGTCACACATTGTCCGCAATAGGTGCAGAGGGAGGTCGAAAGTCTGTTGGCGCTTGCCGTGCCGACGGTGGTTCGGGAACCGGTGCCGACCAGATCCCAGATATGGACGCCCTGCATCTTGTCGCAGACCTGCACGCAGCGCATACACTTGACGCAGCGGTTTTCAAAGCGCAGAATGGGCGCGGAATAGTCGACCGGCGCCGGACGCAGCTTTTTCTGATAGGGCGCGCCGAGCAGGTTATAGTCGTTGGACAGCTTTTGAAGCTTGCAGTTGCCGCTGCGCGTACATTTGACGCAGTTCACCTCATGCTGGCTGAGCAACAGCTGGAGGTTCACGCGGCGCGTCATACGAACCTTCTGTGAGTTCGTGTGAATGGCCATGCCTTCATGTACCTCATTGTCGCACGCGGCAACGAGCGGCTCCTGCCCCTCAACCTCGACCATGCAGATCCGGCATGCGCCGATCTCATTGAGGTCCTTGAGATAGCAGAGCGTCGGGATGTCAATATTGACCGAACGCGCCGCATCCAAAATGCTTGTCCCTTCCGGGACGCAGACGGCTTTGCCGTTGATTGTCAGATTTACCATCTTTCAATCCTCCCTCCTTTGAAGATGCCGTAGCCGAAGTGATCGCAGCGCAGGCAGCGGCCGCTCTCCGCGCAGGCCTCCTCGTGGGTCATGCCGCATTCGATGTCTTCAAAATCGCACTTGCGCTGGGCTGCCTCTCGCTCTTTCGTGTTGACGCGCCCGCGCGGCGGACATACGTCAAGGTGCGGCGCGGGAATTTCCACATCGGTGCGGATCTCATGGTGGAAGCCAAGCTGCTCGTCAATGTTGGCAGCTGCAACTTTGCCGGCTGCAATGGCGCGGATGGCAGTCGCAGGTCCCGTCACGCAGTCGCCGCCTGCAAAGACGGTTTCCATGTTGTCGATCTGGCTGGAGCTTTCTGCCATGAAGGTTCCACGGCGGATGGGGATACCGGTCTGCTCAAAGCCTGCAATTTCAACACCCTGACCGATTGCTACAACGATGATATCTGCCGGGATGCGTTCTTCGGGCTGATCGGCAGTCTCCGGACGGGGACGACCGGTCTTGTCGGCAAAGCCGATGATCTGTGGCTGTACCCAGAGCGCAGCGGCTTCACCGGTCTCATTCGCCTCAATGCGCACCGGCGCGCAAAGCTCGCGGACCTCTGCGCCCTCTGCAATCGCGCCCTGCACCTCGTCCGGAAGTGCGGTCATATCCGCAATTCTGCGGCGATAGACGCAGGTGACGCTCGAAGCGCCCAGACGGACGGAGCTTCTTGTTACGTCCATCGCCACGTTGCCGCCGCCGATGACCACGACGCGCTTGCCGGTAAAGTCCGGCATGATGTTGTCACCGATGGCGCGCAGCATCTCAACGGCAGATATGACGTTTTTGCTGTCTTCTCCCGGGATGCCGGTCTTTTTATCCGTATGCGCGCCGATGGCAACATACAGGCAGTCATAGTCCTTGTGGAGCTGCTCGAAGGAAATGTCCTTTCCGACCGTCACGCCGGTATGTACCTCGACGCCAGTGGACAAAATGGACTCGATTTCTGCGTTCAGCTTTTCGCGCGGGAAGCGGTAGGCAGGAATGCCATAGCGGAGCATGCCGCCAAGCTTCTTCTTTTCTTCAAAAATCGTTACGCCGTGACCCATCAGGCGCAGATAATATGCGCAGGAAAGACCGCTGGGACCGCCGCCAATGATCGCCACACGCTTGCCGGTAGATGCCTCGCAAGGAGGATTCGGAACATCGCCCGCGTGGTCGACCGCGTAGCGCTTGAGCCCGCGGATGTTGATGGGGGCGTCTACCATGTTGCGGCGGCAGCGCGCCTCGCAGGGATGCTCGCAGATGTATGCGCAGGCGGTCGGCATGGGGTTATCTTTGCGGATCAGGCGCACCGCGTCTGCATAGCGCCCTTCGCGCACCAACGCGACATAGCCCGGAACATCGACGCCCGCCGGACACAAAGACACGCACGGCACGGGATTTTGAAGAGAGGCAAGGCATCTGTGATGCTTTACATGGTTCACATAGTCGTCGCGGAAGCCCTCAAAGCCGCTTAAAACCAGTTGCGCCGCATCGCGTCCGATGGCGCAGTCGGCAGAGGCAACAATCGCGCGCGCGGTCTTTTCAATGGTGTCGACTGTGGTCATCGTACCGGTGCCGTCGAGGACCTGACCCATCAGTGCGCTCAACTGTCCAAGACCAATGCGGCAGGGCACACATTTGCCGCACGACTGCGCGTGGCAGAGCTGCAGAAAGGTCAGGGACATATCAATGGGACATAGACCTGGAGGACTGGACGCAATTCTGCGCTCCATATCCTTGTACAGCCGGTCAACGACCGTCTGCGCCTTGCTCGCGGTTTTGATATCGAGTCTGCTCAAGGCTAGTTCACTCCTTCTGATTTTTTACATACTATTATGCTTTTTTTGATATACTGTATCGCGCTTTTGGTATAGCAATACAGTACCATGGTTTTCCCAATAAGTCAATATATATCGATATAAAAATATCTATGGATATCACACTTTTTGCCCTTCAGCTATTATTTGCTGTCCCACTGCGGCAAAAGATGAATTCCGTCGCGTCGGCGCAGCTTCAGCACGCCCTCTTTCTGCATGACGCAGGCAGTCGCGACAGAGTGCTGCGGTTCATGCCCAGCTGCTGCGCCGTGCACACGCGGGCAAGCCCTGCGCAGACGACGTTCCCTGTCCATCCGGGGTATACCGCCATGGGCGTTGCTTAACCGTCCGGATGCATTGGGAGTTGGAAGAATACACCCTAATTCAACCTGCGCGCTTTGCATGGTACAGATCTTTGTGTCATCCTTATAACCTGCGGTCAGCGTGAACGCCGCAATCTTCCGCCCAGGAATAAAAATGGGCCGAGCGCGTATCCGATGCCCGCGGGGCGGGGTCGAGCCGGAAGCCGGAGATTCCAAGCGCCTCTTCCGGGCGCACCCAGGGTTTTCCCTGTACGGCACTCGTTTCCTCATGCGTCAGAAGCCCCCGGTAGATCGTCAGCGCCCGCCGGTAATAGCCGTCGCGAATGCAGGTCTCCTCCTCGCCGTCATTCAGCAAGCTCAGGATCAGCGGCAGCATCTGCGCTGCGTAGGCGACAGACGCAGAGTGTGCGACCGCACCCGGAATATTTGCAACACAGTAATGCACAATGCCGTCTACAATGTACCGCGGATCTTCATGCGTGGTCGCGCGGCTGGTCTCGATCGCCCCCGGCTCGTCGTTGGAAATATCCACGATCACTGAGCCCTTTTCCATGAGGGAAAGCATGTTTCGGGTGATGAGGAAGTCTTTGTTCTCCTTCTGCCATTTGACACAGTTGAGAACGAGATCCGTTTTCGGCAATTCCTCCGCAATATGCGCCCGTGAGCAGCGCCTGACGCGGACGCGACCGTTATACTGCGCCGAGAGCGCACGGAGCCTGTGCATATTTCTGGCCATGACCGTACAGTTGGCGCCGAGCGCCTGTAAGACCTGCAGAGCGCCTCTGCCGACTTTTCCGCTTCCGAGAATCAGCGCATGGATGCCCGGTTCCCCCGCAAAGCCGCCGACATATTTTCCCTTTCCACCATGGATGGTCAACAGCGATTCCAGCCCGAACAGCGCCCCCTGTTTCCCTGCTGCCTCACAGTTCGGGGAGCCATATCGATGGGAATCCTCCGCCGTAAATGCGATGCAGCCGCTTTTCATCAGCGCGTCGACCTCCTCTGGGTTTGCCGCCGGATGCAGGCAGCCGAGAAGTAGCTGGCCTGTCCGGATCAGCGGCCATTCCTCCGGCGTAAACTCCTTGACTTTGGCGACCATATCGCAGACTTTGAACAGCTCCTGCACGGAGTCTGTCAGAAGCGCCCCTGCGGCTTCATACGCCTCATCCGAAAAACCGGCCCGCTCCCCGCAGCCGCGCTGTGCATAAACAGTGTGTCCTGCGGCTGTGATGGTCGCCACCTCTTTTGGCGTACAGATCACGCGGCTTTCACCTCTTTTTGTCTCACGCAAAATCCCCAGAATCATACGCTGCGCCTCCTTTCAACAAATTTTTTCCTGTTGTGCTGTGTTTTTCTGTTTCTATCATACAGGAAAACCGGCTGGTCTGCAATACTGATAATACAAAGTCTCAGTTTAATTTACATGTCGGGCAGGAAACCGCATATCCCCATAAAAAAGCGCAGGATCCGGGCGGTTCTCCGCTCAAATCCTGCATCTTTCAGGTTTCTGTTCCGTGCTTACTTTTCGCGCCCGGTCTTCTGGCATGCCGGGCAGATGCCTTCAAAGATCATTCTGTGCCGCGTGATCCGATACCCGGATTCCGCTGCGATCGTTTTGTCCGGTGTTGGGTCGTATGAAAACGGGGCATCACAGACTGCGCCGCAGCCCGTGCAGATCAGGTGATAGTGAAAGTCTGTCCTGCAGTCATACCGATCCGCTCCGGGGACCTTTACATG
>DPCD01000108.1:10544-12010 GCA_003516765.1 Clostridiales bacterium
GCGCTCGGATGGTCATGGTGTTCCTGTACCGCTTCCAGAACAATTTTACGCTGCCGTGTGTTTCGGTACTGCATCTTGCTTCCGCCTGCCCTCATATCATTCAATTTCATCGTCTGCCATGAAAAATCCGGACTTTCCGCCCTTATCCATGAGCAGATATATGAATTGTACCGCAAAAGATATCGGCTGTCAACATTCTGGTAATTGTAGGTTTCAGCAGCAGATTTCCTGTCGTTTCCCCCCCCCTTGTCAAACGAAACTGAATCAGATATACTCAAAATAGGGGAGAGAAGCCGAAGTTCCGGAACAAATCCTGCAACGGAGCCCCTGTTTTCCTGTCTATATAAACAGAGCGACAAACGAAAGGAGATTACACTATGAAAAAGGATCGCCAACTTGTAATTCTGCTTGCCGCCCTGCTGGTTCTGATTTTTTTATCCAGCTGTGCTGCGGGCAAAAACGCGTCCATGACCCCTGCAGCCACTGATTTTGCCTACGCCGAGGACGATTCCTACACGCGCGATGCCCCTGCCGAAGAGCCGCAGGCAGAAGCGCCAATGGCAAACGAATACAAAGCAGAAATCGGCGGTGCAATGGGTGAAATGAGCTTTGACGACACCGCACAAGCAGAAGAAGCGCCGGTCGGAGATCCTGAATCGGAGGGGGATGCTGCGGACTTCACGGAAAAAATCATCTACTCCGCGAACGTTTCCATCGAAACGACCGACTTTGACGCATCTGTTTCCGGACTTGAGCAGAAGATCCGCTCGCTCGGAGGCTTCGTGGAAAACTCCAACGTTTCCGGCGATACGCGCTGGAACAAGGATGGAACGACCTCCGTTGTCAACCGCTGGGCCTATTACACATTCCGGATCCCCGCAAAAAAATTTGAGTATTTCCTCCAGTTGACGCACACATACGGAAACGTCCTGTCGACCAGCCGCAGCGCCCAGAACGTCACATCCTCCTATACGGATTTTGAGGCGCGGCTGTCTTCTCTCAACACACAGGAGGAGCGGCTGCTCGATATGCTCTCCAAAAGTACAGACGTGGAAACGCTCATCGCGCTGGAGCAGCGTCTGTCGGATGTGCGCTATGAAATTGAAGCCATCGAGAGAAATCTTCGCAATTATGACGCGCAGATCCGATATTCCACCATCGATCTGTCCATCCGGGAGGTAGAGCTTTATACACCGACGGTTCCCATCCGGCGCAGCTTTGGAGAAAAGCTTGAAATTGCCCTTTCCGACGGGTGGACGCAATTCATGCGCGGCACACAGAACCTGCTCCTCGGTCTTGCCGCTTGCCTGCCTGCGCTGATACTGCTGCTCGTTCTCGCGGCAGCCGTCATCATCTGCATCCGGATCCGGGTAAAAAAGCGTAAAGCCAAAAAGGCTGCCGCCGAGGCTGCTGCAAAGGAGCAGGAATCATGATCAGGCGGAGCAAGACTACTGTTTTTTATAAAT
>DPCD01000108.1:12241-12948 GCA_003516765.1 Clostridiales bacterium
GGTATCTATTATAATATAACCACCACAGGAAACCCATATGAAAACAGCTTTGCCCCGCCTGCACCCGCCGCCATTCCGACGTGAATATGCAAGGAGGTATTGTCTATGAGTACACAAGCCATCCGTTCCAGAGAGAATCCGAATCTCGAACTCATTGCATTCCATGGCCATTTTGCGACCCGGCATTCCCATAACAGTCATTACCTTGACATCACACGGCTGAAGCACGAATACAGTCTGGCGTACGACACTGCGCTTGCGCTCGCAAACCATTACATCTACGAAAAGTCGATCGACACCATCATCTGCATGGATGGCAGCGAGGTCATCGGCGCGTTCCTGGCCCGACAGCTGACGCAGAAAATTTTGTTCTCTGTCAACAATAACAAGAGCATCTGTGTCGTCACACCGAAATACGACTCCAACGGCCAGCTTCTTTTCCGTGAAAATCTGGTTCCCATGATCCATGGCAGGAACATGCTTCTATTGATCTCGACAGTCAATTCCGGAAAAACTGCGCGGCGCGCCCTTGATTGTATCCAATATTATGGCGGCAAAACGCAGGGCATTGCGGCGGTTTTCAGCGCGATCCCGGATCTGGACGGCATCCCGGTATTAAGTCTGTTCACGCCTTCTGATATTCAGGGCTATGAGACCTATCCAACCGGCGAGTGCCGGATGTGCAAAGCCGGGCAGCGAATTGACGC
>DPCD01000154.1:0-197 GCA_003516765.1 Clostridiales bacterium
ACCGCGTCTGTGTACGCAGACAGCCCGTACAGCCTTGCAGAAGTGTTGGAGGTGTTCCGATACTACTTCGAGCAGTACGAGGCGTACACGGGCGCTCCGCACCCGCCGATACGTGCAAATCAGATCGAACGCATCATCCGCGAAATGCCGTACATCGATGAGACGGACAAAGCCAATTCCACGATGGACATAGACCC
>DPCD01000154.1:482-725 GCA_003516765.1 Clostridiales bacterium
CTGCGATTATAACATCAACCACTTTTTCAGCGGCCGCATCCGCGTGCTGCGCTTTTATGAAACTTGTTATTAGGAGGATTTTTATGAACGAAAGATATATCATTGCCCCCGCCGCGCTCAAGGCGGAACTGTTCGGCGCTGAACTGAACGCCGTATCCGCGCACGGGCTTCTTGAACACGTTCTGGAACCGATGATTCACTGTCGAACCTGCGAGGGGATTCTGGAAGAGTACGCAGAGGAGA
>DPCD01000154.1:897-4053 GCA_003516765.1 Clostridiales bacterium
GGGGATTCTGGAGGAGTATGCGAAAGAGACCGGCGGCGATCTGGACAAGGCCGCCCGCGAGTGGATGGAAGAAAATTTTGACGCGCTGGGTGCAGCGCTGTTCGCAGTTGAGCAGTTGGTTTCTCTTACCGCAGACACGCTGCAAATGCTCCCTGTTGTGCAGACGAAGGAGGAAAATTGATATGTTCATTTCCAGAACGACAAGAGAAGAACGTGTAACGATTGAAACAGCGCTTGACAGCGCATTTCTGAAAATCGATCAGGCCGAGCAGCTGATTTATGACCTTATCGATGCGTTTTTAAGTGACCGAGAGCAAAAAACGCTTGACAAACACGACGCGCAAACAATACGGAATAACCTGTGGATCGCCGATGACTTACTCGCAGACGCGCAGCTGGAATATCACCTGCACGCCGGACACGGTGATGCTCCCTGCGTACAGCATTACCTAGAAAGCGCAGCACGGGCAAAGGCTAACGTGGAAGACGAAGAAGCGCATAATCGTGAATTGAAGGCGAAGCATCGTGACACAAAAGCAGGCTGAGACCATTTTAGGAGGAATATTAAATGTACATCAGAGAAACGACGGCGGAAGAGCGCCGGGCAATCGAGAACGCGGTGGATTATGCGTTTCTGAAAGTCGAGCAGGTCGGAAAGCTGCTCTATGATCTGCTGGAAGACTACTTCGGAGACCGGGAACAGAAGAAGCTCACCGACTACGACACTGAGACAATCGGATACCGTCTGTGGATTGTTTCCGACATTCTCTCAGATTCCGTGCTGGAATACCATCTACAAACCGGGCATTATGACGCACTGGGCGTGAAAGGGTACATCGAAAACGCCGAACGCGCCAAAGCCAACGCAGACGCTGTGCGGGCGCAGGAAGAGAGGCTTCACCATGACCAGAAAGCAGGCTGAGTGTTATGACCTCTATGAGCGCGGCTTTAGCGTCAAAGAGATTGCCGCCATGCTCAAAAAGAACCACGCCACCGTTTCAAACCTTCTCAGAGCAGCAAGGTCACCGAAAAAGCACAGGAAGAACACAAGCGCAGCAACCTGCCCATATTGCAGCTGCTGCTTCACCTGTCCGCTCCCGGATTGTGTAATTCCTGCCTGCCAGATTGTCAACCTTCTGCCGGAAGGCTTTGTGTACAGATTTGATGATTGAAAGGAGACTCAATATGCTTACTATGAAGGAAACCGAAGCCGCTTATGCGCGCTTCCTGAGTGAAACCAACTGCAAGCGCCTGCCGAAGACCGTGGACGCGCTGTTCACACAGCTTGAAAAGCAGCTGCGCACCCTTGACGAAAACAAAACCGACGGCTATTTCCCCGCTATTGCCGCCGCCCTGTTTCGGATGGTGAAGGCCGTCAGCCAAAACCGCAGTCTGCTTGTCGAATACGGCGCTTTGATGGGCAGCTTGGCAACGATCTGCGAGAAGGGTTCGGAAGAAGGTCTCAGCCTTTTGCGAATCTTCGCTTCCTCGAGGGCAGATTCCGTCCGAGAGCGCCGCTGATATGCGTCAAGACAATAGACAGACCGTGAGGATGCTTCCCCACGGCCTGTTTTGCTATACTGCTCTGAGGTACTCAGCGCCCTGTGACGGCGTTTTTTCGCTTTCTGTATGGCCGATGCTGGATAAAACGTTTACGGTTGCCTATGCTCCGCTACGCGTCTCTGGTGGCAAACGAATGTTCGCATTTCCGAAAACGTTCATCAGCGGAATTTCGCTGGTGAACAGCAAAAGGAGCGGGAGGCCTTTCCCGCTCCTTTCGTCTATATTTAGGGCTAAGAACAGATGGTCAGCACGCCGCAGGTGCTTTAGCGGCGTACCTGCGCAGTACCTCGCGCAGGATTTTGCAAAGCTGCAAAGGGTGGGCAGCCCCGCACGCTTTGCCGACGGACACCGGGACTTTCTCCCGGCTGGTGGCCTGTCACCTCCGCAAAAATGAAATCTTAGTTTACACCCATTCTCGACACAATGCGTTCGTTTTGCGCAATACGGACAACATCATTAAACTGCGTAACGCGGTTCGCATCAATACTTGTATTGTATGTGTTGTAATAATTATTCGTTGTCGTTCCCGCGTTTCCGGAAACAAATTTTCCTGTTCCGGCTTCGATGTATCCACCAACCGAGCCGACCCAGCCGCCGCGCGATGCGTCATAGACATTAGAGTTTAGCGCATTGCCGTATTTAATCCTCTGAGTATTAGACAGTTGACCGGACGACATATTCAAGCCAAGCGCGGTTTTGATCTTGTCCCCGTTCAGTGTAAGCAAACCGACAATGACATTAGCCGTATCAGCGACAAGCGCAAGTATTTCCGCAACCGGCTTCAAAGACTGTTCCAACGCCGGAAGAAAATACACGATCAGATCTCCTAACGGTTCAAGTAGCGAAAACGCTGTCTCCAGAACGGTTCCGAGCAATTCAACGATTCTGCTGTTCTTGAACGCGCTGGACACCTTGTCGATGAACTTTAAGCCCGCATCCATGACCTTTTGAAAAACTGGTGTTAATTTCTCGAGGAAGTCATTTTTCAGGGACTGGAATTTCTCTCCAAGAACCGCAGTGCTTTCCTGTAATTTCACCTGGTTTTCTCTGGCCTTCACAACTTCTTCGTTGTTTTCATAGAAGGAAGCAGCAGCATTGTCATATGTTGCCGACAGTGTCTCCATGATAAGCTGGTTACGCATACTTTCTGTGCCGCACTCGGCAAGCTTAGCATTAAAGCCATCTTCGGAAATGCCCGCCCAGTTCAGAGCATCAGCAAGCACACCTGTGACCTGTCCGACCTTTGCCGTCTCATTGCTGGCTTCCATAAGACTGTTGATTGGAAGAGCATCACCAAATGTACCGGCTACGCCTGCGGCAATATTTGTCCATTCGGCAAGGTCTGCTTCACTCTCGCTCAGTTTTGCCATCAGCTGTGCGGCTTCCGTCGCAGTATCCGTATCACCAATAATCTTATACAGTCCGGAATATGACTCTTTTGCCTTCTCTGCGCTGTATCCGGCTGTGCTAAATGCTGTGTTCAGCTTACCCATTGCGGCGCGATACTCTTCCGTCGAAGAAATTATTTTTTCCATGACCGCTGCACCTGCGGCAATCGCCCCAAATGCAACGGCGGCACCCTTTCCGATCGTT
>DPCD01000154.1:4233-12423 GCA_003516765.1 Clostridiales bacterium
GCACCCTTTCCGATCGTTTTGAATGTGCCGACAATTTTTTCACCTGTGGACTTTGCTTTTTCGGAAAACTTGCCAACGGCTGTCTTCGCCTGCTCCATCCCCCTCGAAACCTCGCTGACATCCGCGCCAATTTTTACACAGAGTTCAAACAGATTCATCCGCATTCGCCTTCTTTCCAGCCTGATAGCCCATGTGATACAGTTCCCGCGCAAAGGCAACTGCCACATATGCAGTTGTTCCAGGCTTTATTTCGTCCGGGCACGGGGTGGGGCGCTGGTCGCGCCCCGCTTCCGCATCATCAAAGCCCATGTTCCATGCTTCTTGAAAGCGTCTTTCCATCTCGCGAAGGTAATTCCTTGCAATTTTAAAATACGCCGTTCTTTTTCTCATGCAATCACCGCTTTCTGCGTTCAAGCATTTCACCCGTCGCAACCATGATCGCGCCGAAAAAGCATCCAGCCGCAAAAATAATGGCTCCAACCACAATCAACATAATACAGTCACCCCCTTAAAAGTTCTCGATAGCCTGTCCGGCCAGCTCTTCCCACCATTTTCCCATGCTGATAATATGCGTTGGGTCAATTGCGGTGCGGCTGCTTCCGCCGCGTCCGGAACAATAGGACGCCACGCCTTCCAGCTCATTCCAAGCCCGCAAAACTGTCCCCATACCCGTTTTGCAGTTGTCGGAAAGAATACGCAGCGCAACCGCGTCTTTGGTATCATCCGCGTTTTCAGAAGCGTCCAGCGCGTATTTTGAAATTACGCGCAGCATGGTCGCGTTGCTCTCGTACCGCTCCGCAAACGAATAGTAATCTTCCACGGTCAGCGCTCCCGATTTCAGAAGCTCCAATGCGTTTGCGTCGATCGCGTCCGGGTTCGCGAGGCTGTCTTTCTGAACGTCCTTTTCAAGCTCCTTGCCCAGTTCCTTGCACTTCGCGTCAAACTCCGGCCAGATTCTAGACTCTGCGATCTTGAACGCCGCATCCGCCTTGTTCAGCTCAAGAGCCGCCGTCGCAATGCGAAGCCGCTTGTCTTCTTCGTTGTCGTTAGGCTTCCACGCCTTCGCGTCGGTGTCTGCCTGCCGTGCCTGCTCAAGGCTGCTATAAGCCTCAGCGTATTCATCTCGGGCTGTCTTGAAAGCAGCGTCAAGCTGCCGTGCGTATGTGTTGTATCTGCTCATAATTTTCCTTTCTGCGTGTCCTCACGCCTGATAATTTCCTGTGCCTCTAATACCGTGTCGCGGCTGTAGCCTTCTTCGTAATCGAGTGGGTTCAGCGCGAGCACCGCCGCTTTTTCTTCCGAACTCATAAAGCTTGCTTCTCCCAAAAATATAGGAAACATCAGAAACCGCATCTGAAATGCGACAGAATCAACGGGCGGAATATCGCCCTTCTGCGCAAGTCGGAAGCTGTTCATCCGGTCAATGCGTGCTTTGATGTCGCTCATAAGATCGTCCCCATTTCGTATGCAAGCATCCTGTCGAGGTCTTCCAGCCGGTTCCCAGACAAGACGCCTAAAAACGTGCCGTTATCCGAAATCAGATCGTCAATATTGCCGCGCTTTTCTTTGCCGTCCGGCGTCTGATATAGGAAAATCAGCTGCTTGCCGCGGCAGTCTTCCATGAATGTGCGGATGTGGTCAATGCGGGTTTTCAAACTGCTCATCTTTCTTCACTCTCCATTTTCCATTTCTCAAGCTCGCGCAGCTGTTCCAGAATATCGGTCTGTTCACAGAGCTTCAAGCTATATTCCAGCACCGAGCGAGCGGCGGTAATACGTGCCTGCGCCTGTTCGCCTTTGTCCTCCATGATCTCCCGTAAGGTGGACAGCGCAGGGCTCAATGTCTGCTGTGCCTGCCTGGCCGCGTCGCGCACAATATCCCCGAACGCCTGCTTATAGCGGTCTACGAACTCACTGTCCTGCATGTAGCTGCGCAAGGTGCTTTCTGCAATTCCAGCCACCTTTGCCGCCTCTGCCCGTGTGCGGCTCACAAGAAGCGCTTGCAAGGCTTTTTCTTTTCGTGGTGTCAATTTCTCACTTCCTTCCGCGCTTCCAGCCGCCGAAAAGCGGTAAAAAGCGCTAAATATACGTTCTCAATGTCCGGCTAATCGTTGGATGTCTGAGCGCTTTCAGGGCGGCTGTGCGAAGCTTTGCGTCGACCGGCTTGTCGTACCAAAAAGCGTCGATCATGGCTTCCCTCAGATTCTCCGGCAGGCTTTGCAGGGATTCCTGTACAGCGTCTGCAAGCTCCTGCTGCTCGATACCCAGGAACGGGCGTTCGGCGCTTTCGTCCGGCACCAGAGACACCAGCGTCCCGGCTTCCTCGTCGTCTTCGCCAACAGGCGCGTCGAGCGAAACGCTAGAACGCAGCGGGTCTTCGGCTTCTCTCTTCGTCCGACAGCCGCACGCCCTTGAAAAGCCATCGCGCAAGGTCAGTTCATAAACACCGATAAAGCCCATGCCCTTATACTGCTCCCACAGCCCGACCGCCCTCAGCATGGCAAGAAAGGCTTCCTGCATCAGGTCTTCGACGTCCTGCCCGCTCCTGTGCTCCAAAGCCGCAGCCCAGCGCCGCGCCTTCCGGTACGCATACCCGCGAACAGCCGCCCAGAGCGTCAGAACATCCAGTTCCCCATTCTGCACAGCCACCGCTATGGCGTTGGTCTGTTCTGCACTGTGTGCTTGCAATTTTTGCCCTCCCGTGGTATCATGGATTTGTCAAGCAATCGCCGCCACGGGAGCCGCCCACCCGGGCGGCTTTTCTCATACCCGGAAGCGTTTGGCAATCAGCTTTGCAGCCTCGTCGCGAAGCTCGCAGTCCAGATACGGAATCGTCTGATTTACGAACTTTGACCATGCAAGCCACCGATCGCGCCGCCTGCGCGGAACGTGGACGTGCACAAGCAGCCGCCGGACATCATCGAGGTCAAGCGCTTTCATTGCGCCACCCCCGTTTTTTGACCGGTCTTATGTAGTCCTCGGTCAGCTCGGTGAATTTCATGTGCGAACCATCGAAGTCCATCAGCACGATACCGGTCTTGCCGCGCCGGTTCTTCGCAACTTTGACTCCAATCGTGCCAGTCTCGCGGTCGATTTTCCACAGGAAAACGATTTTGTTCGCGTTTTGCTCCAATTCTCCGGAATCCCGTAAGGACATCAGCCCCGGTTCCTCGGTCTCATCCTGCGTGCGGTTGAGCTGACAGAGGACGACAACGGGGATACGCAGCTCCGTTGCGAGGATTTTCAGCTGCCGGGATATCGCGCCGACCTCCAAGTTTCGCGAGTCGTATTTCTGCATGCTTTGCAAGAGCGTCATGAAGTCAACGATAATCAACTCAAGATTCTTGATCGTCCGCGCCTGTGCCCGGATTTTCTGAACCGTGACATTCGGCGAGTCGCAGATCGTGATGGGCAGCTGTGACAGACTGCTGGATGCTGCCGCGAGGTCTGCTAGATCTTCGTCGGTCAAGTTTTTGTCGATCAACTTGTCCATTGTGACTCGGCTCTTGCGCGCCATCAGGCGTTCGGCCAGTTCGTCAGAAAGCATTTCGAGCGAGTAAATCAGCACCTTGTGCCCGCTGCGTGCGGCATATGTAGCGAGGTCGAGGGCAAAGGCGGATTTGCCGACGCCAGGTTTCGCGCCGATCAAGACCAGCTGCCCGGCATTGATACCCTTGAGAAGCCCGTCAAGCTTCGGAAAGCCGGTGTCGATTCTCAGCTCCTTGTCATTCGCAATGCCATCCCATGCCGCCTTCATGGCCTGTCCGATGCTCTGTAAACCGCCCCCAGCGCTTACCTGTAGGAAGTTTTGGCAGATGCCCGCGACCGCCGCCGCTGCGTCTTCACCCTCCAAAGCCTCCTGCACCGCCAGCTTGAACCGCGCTTCGCCTGCGCGTTGGTGGAGCAGCTTTGCATGACTCTCCGCGTTTACCGTGGTGGGTGTGATGTCCATACACTCACCGATGAACCGAACCGCATCGTCCACGCAGTTCCGGATGGCGTCGGCTGCGATAACCGCATCGAAGTGCTTGCCCCGGCTGAGAGCGTCGCAGGCGGCTTCATAGACCTCGCTGCAAGCCGAGATGGAGAAGTCATCCGGACTCAGGATGCCGCTGATTTTGTCGCAGATCTTCGGCTCAATGCAGATTGCGCCAATGACGGAATATTCCAACTGCGAAGTGTCCGTTCAGCTCACCCCCATCCGCGCCAACAGCGCAGTGTATTGCTTGCGGAACTTTTCACCGGACAAGATGTTCTTTTGCCAGAACGGGTCATCCTGCGAGAATAGCAACACCCGCTCAATCTCCGACCAATCATGTCCGTCCAACCGATGGCATTTGTCAAACGCGTCTGCCCATGCTTGCAGCTGCTTCTCGCTCGGCGGGGATGCTGTCGGCAATCGCTGCGCGATTTCGTCGCGGAGACAGCACGCAGCCTGATATGCGTCCGAGTCCGGCGGGAAGACCTTCTTCGTCCGCTCTTTGGATTCCGGCTTGTCCGGCTCGGCAGCGCCGAGTTCGGACGAAAGAATATTTGAATTTGAATTTGATTTTGTATTTGTATTTGGATGTCGTCCGATATCGCCCGATGTCTCAGGTGCATCGCTTTCATCGCTCGATATTGCCCGATGTCGCTCGGTATCAGTCATAGACCGCCACACATCGCGGTCAATCGGCTCAAGCCCAAGCTTCTTCCGTTCCCTCGAAAAAGCTGCGTACTGGCTTGTTTCAACCTTCAACTCATACTGTTCAGAGTCAAGGTCAATGCGAGGCTGGATGAAATCCCACGCAACGCCCAAAGCACCGTCCAGCTCTGGTTCGATGCCATTCTCGGCGTAGTCCAGAATCGCCTCGAAAAGCTGTCCCTTGTCCTCAAGGCTCAACCGCCGGATGCACGGACGGATATCGAAATAAAACATGACTCCCGGTCTTGCCATTACGTCCAGCCCTCCAAACACTCCTGCCCGGTCATATCTGCAAGCGCCGTTTCCGCTGCGCGGGCAACACCTGCAATCTCAGCTGCCCTGCGGCTCATGGAACGGGCAAAGCGCCGCACATCCTCCGGGCACTCGGGCAGGAAATATCCGTCCCTATTATTGGACAGAATCAGTTTCCCATCTTTGCGTTCCTGCTGGATTTTGAGCCGCACCACGCGCTCGTTCATGCCAGTTAGAGCCACAAGTTCCCGCAGCGTTGTACCGTTCCCTGCGCCGCTATGTAGTAGATCAGAAATGGATGGCGTTTTCCGCAAAATTGTGTTATAATCCTTCATGGGATACAAGGTCTCCAACCCGTTTCCCGCCGCCCTTGCCGGTGTTCCAGCACCGACAGGGGCTTTTTCGTTTTCATATCGCATCGGCACGACCTCCCGGAACGACCGCCAACGGACGAATCGCGCTTGGCTGCACAATCGGTGTCTTCGTCGATTGCCCACTGAAGAAATCATCGAGTACGCCGAGATCGACCAGGTACTTTGCCCCAACGCGAACACTCGGAATTTCACCAGACCGAACCAACCGGCGCAACGCAGTCTTCGTGACTGCGGTATTCGGGTCTGCCTGCCGAAGGAAAGCCGCCGCTTCGTCGATTGTTCTCATTTTCCTCAAGCACCCGCCGCCTCCTTCGCCAATTCTTCAATGATTCTGAAAATCATCTGCTTTTCGTCAGCGGGTAACTCCCTTCGCATTTTTCTCGAAAGACTGCTGTCAGCAATTCCCATGACATCAGCAACTTGCCAAAGGAACACGCCGTTTCCTGCCGCTGCGCGGCGAATATCCTGATTTTGCATGATTCCACCTCCCATTCAAAAACTCTTGACGTTTTCGTGCTCAGCTGATACAATGAAGCCATCAGTGCTACTCTTGTTGACTTCAACGATAGTATAGCACACTTGTAGAGCAACTGGCAATAGTCGAACAAAAGTTTCAACAGATATGAAATAATTAGAGCATTTTCTATAGAGGAGTAAACATATGGAGCGTAAAGAAAACAGACTTCCCATATTTACAGAACGTTTTCGTTCTTTACAAAGAGATCGGACAAATACCGAGTTTGCCGATTTTTTGGGCCTTTCACGTCAAACTGTAGGCTTTTACTGCAATGGTGACCGCCTTCCTGATGTTATAACTTTAAAACAAATTTCTGAAAGGTGCAATGTAACAACAGATTGGTTACTTGGCATAACTGATGTCGCCACTCAAGATAGCGATAAACGTTTAATCTGCGAATATACGGGGTTAAACGAAAACTCGATAGATTTTCTCCATAATCTTATAGCAGACAAGGATAAAAATGGAGTATATCCGGCCGGATTTACAGACGAAATGTACACGCCCAAATCATTGCTAAATGATATATTTAGCAATGATTTGGGAGAACCGTTTATTAGTATGGTCGACCTATGTTATGGTATCAATGAACTGTACGAAGAAAACGATAGCACCCAATTAGTCGTTACAGAGATTACCGCAAAATCTGATTTTGCCCGCGGAAGAACCATTCAAAGACTTTCTCATAACGATTTAGCTAAACTAAAAATTGAATATGCAAAATCAATGTTTTCAAAATATATCGATGTATTTGTTGAATCGCACGAAAGAACAGCAAAGTGGAAAAAGGAAGAAAATGAGAGAAAAGATTTTTGTAAAAATCAAACAGACTGATGGTAGGATCACCAGAAAGGAGCAAATGACTTAAGTATGGCAAACATCAAACGGATTGAGGGCAAGACCGGCGTCTCTTTCCAGATCACCGTCACGCAGGGTAGAGACATCAGCGGCAAGCAGGTGCGCCACTACCGGACGTGGAAACCGGAAGGCAAAATGACCGAGCGACAGATGCAGAAGGCCGTGGAGCGGGCAGCAGCGGACTTTGAGCGGGAAATTGAGCAGGGATACCAGACCGACAATCGCCAGACGTTTTCTTCCTATGCCCGCTACGTCATCGCCCTCAAAAGAAGCGCCGGTATCAAAGAGCGGACGCTTTCACACTACGAATATCTGCTTTCCCGCTGCGATCAGGCAATCGGACATCTGCGCCTCTGCGACATCCGACCGCAGCACTTGAACCTGTTCTATCAGAATCTGCAAGAAGAAGGCGTACGCAGCGGCAAGAGCCGCGCAACGGCGAAGCTTGACCTCGGGGCTTATCTCAAAAAAGCGGGCGTGACGCGCGATGCACTGGCCTCCAGAGCGGGTGTATCACCGACTACGATCACGACAGCCTGCCGGAAGGAGCCCATCATGGAGGCCAAAGCAGACCAGATCTCCGCCGCGTTGGGCAGAAAAACAAAAGACCTGTTCAGCATCGAACAGGACAAAACGCCGCTTTCAGCAAAGACCGTCGCGGAATATCACAGGTTTATTCACACCGTCATGCAGCAGGCAGAAGACGAGCTCCTGATTCCCTACAACCCGGCGGCAAAGGCTTCTGCGCCGAAGGTTGGAAAAACCAAACCGGATTTTTATGAGCCGGACACCGTCGCCGCCATTCTGGACGCAGCAGAGCAGGAACCCATCAAGTGGGAGACAATGCTGCACCTGTTTCTGATCACAGGAAGACGCCGTGAAGACATCTGCGGTCTCAAGTGGGAGAAAATCGACTTCGAGAACCATATCGTCTGCATCGACACTTCGCTTCTTTATCTCCCGAAGCTCGGCATTTATGAAAGCACGACGAAGACGGAGAACACGACGTTTCTTCCGCTCCCGGAAGAAACCATGCAGCTTTTGCGGGAATACCGGGCGTGGTACAATGAACTTCGTCTCAAGAACGGCGACCGCTGGCAAGACAGCGGCTTTCTGTTTGTGAAAAACAATGGCGCACCGATTCACCCGGACAGCTTCGCGGGCTGGCTGCGCAAGTTCACAAAGCGTCATAACCTCCCGCACCTGCATCCGCATGGATTCCGGCACACAAACGCCTCCATGCTGATCGGAAACGGCGTGGACGTGGTCACAGTTGCAAACAGGCTCGGTCATGCCGATGTTTCCACGACGCTGGACATTTACTCGCACGCCATCAACGAGGCGAAAGCGAAGGCGTCCGAGACGCTGGCGGACGTGATGCTCCGACGCAAAAAGGCATAAAAAAACGGCGGGCAAGCAGTGTCCACCGTGATTTTTGTTCGGCTGTGCGTAAAATGTGCGGTAAATCAAAATCCGTAAGAGAGAAAGTATGCAGAAAAATTAGAA
>DPCD01000154.1:12539-16295 GCA_003516765.1 Clostridiales bacterium
AAACGGCGGGCAAGCAGTGTCCATCGTGATTTTTGTTCGGTTGTGCGTAAAATGTGCGGTAAATCAAAATCCGTGCGAGGGAAAGTATGCAGAAAAATTAGAAAAGCAGTCAATTTCACGAGGAAATCAACTGCTTTTCTGGTACGCCGGAAGGGACTCGAACCCCCGACCTACTGGTTCGTAGCCAGTCACTCTATCCAACTGAGCTACCGGCGCATACAACGCTTTCATCAGCGCTCCAGTATAATAGCACACACGCTCTCAAAATGCAAGTCCTTTTTTGAGAAATTTTGATTTTTCTTTTTGCCCTGCCCCTTGCATTCTCCAATCTCGAACAATATGCTCCCTTTTCGCATGTTGCTCAAAAACGGGCGCAGAAGTTTGTAGGATTTGGCGGGCAGAATTTTTTTGATGGCGCTTGAAAAATTTTTATGAGGCATTTATAATTGAAGTACAATCTAAGATTGGTAGCTGTAAGGAAGTGTTTCGCACACGGGCTGCAACTATCACTCGGCTGATCTGGTTGAGTGTTTCAGGTATTTCGCCTGAAGCACTTTTTCATATCCAAATTCCGGGTGAACGCATCAAAACAAGGAGGAATCAGTATGTATTTACTCACAAACGGTCGTCTGATTACCAGAGATCCCAACGCAAAAGGCTACTACGAAAAAGGCGGCGTCGTCTTTGAAGGCACGAAGATCGTAGAAGTCGGCGAAGAAGCAGCCCTGCGCGCGAAATATCCGCAGGCGGAAATCATTGACGCCAAGGGCAACGTCATCATGCCCGCGTTCATCAATGCGCACACCCACATCTATTCCGCCCTGGCGCGCGGTCTTTCGATCGTCGGCAATAACCCCACCAACTTCTATGAGGTGCTGGACGGCACGTGGTGGGCAATGGACCGCAAGCTGACGCTCGAGGGCACGAGAGCCTCGGCAGACGCACTTTACATCGACTGCATCAAGCAGGGCGTCACGACGATCTTCGATCATCATGCTTCGTTCTGCGAGATTCCCGGCTCCCTGTTCCAGATCGGCGAGAGCGCCAAGAAGTTCGGCGTCCGCTCCTGCCTGTGCTACGAGGTCTCCGACCGCGACGGCGAGGAAAAGAGCATCCAGGCTGTGAAGGAAAACGCCGACTGGATCACCTACTGTCAGGAGCACAAGGACCCGATGCTCGCCGCGATGTTCGGCGGACACGCGCTGTTCACCATCTCCGACAAGACCTTCGACCGCATGGTGGAAGCGAACAACGGTCGTACCGGCTACCACATCCATGTCTCTGAAGGCATGAACGATGTGTATGACAGCCTGCAGAACTACGGCCGCCGCCCGGTTCAGCGTCTGCACGACCACGGAATCTTAGGCGAAAAGACCATCCTCGGTCACTGCATCCATGTAAACCCGGCAGAAATTGAGCTGATCAAGAACACCGGCACGATGGTCGTCAACAACCCCGAGTCCAACATGTCGAACGCTGTCGGCGTGTGCCCGGTGCTGCCGCTGAGCAAAGAAGGCATTCTGCTCGGTCTCGGCACCGACGCCTGGACCAATGACATGATCGAGTCTTTGAAGGCTGCACTCTGCGTCCAGCGCCTGAACGCCTGCCTGCCGAACGTCGCATGGTGCGAAGTGACCGACATGCTCTTTAAGAACAACGCCAAAATCGGCGCGAAGTACTTCCCGGACGAGCTGGGCGTTCTCAAAGCCGGTGCCGCTGCCGACATGATCGTCATGGACTACAAGCCCTTTACGCCGTTCTCGGACGAAAACATCGATGGTCACATTCTGTTCGGCATGACCGGCAAGCTCTGCCGCACGACGATTGCAAACGGCAAGATTCTCATGAAGGACCGCGAGCTCATCGGCATCGACGAGGAAGCCGAAAACGCGCACATCCTGGAGGCTGCCAAGAAGCTTTGGGGCGAACTGAACCACAGAACCTACTGATTTACGCTTTACCCGTAGGGGCGGACCGCCTGCCCCTGCCCCTTCTGATGGAAACTGCAAGATAAAACGAAGGAGGAACTTTCATGTCTGAAAAAATGTATCCGATTCCGTTCAAGTCGTTGATGAACTGGATCGTCACTGAATATGCGCGCGAAGGCGAGATCTTCGGCGTCCACACGCCCTACTACGCAAGCGGCAAGACGCTTCCCATCTTCGGCGAGCGCATTGAAACGCCGTTTGGTCCTGCTGCCGGTCCCAACAGCCAGCTGGCGCAGAACATCATTGCCGCCTACTTTGCAGGCGCGCGCTTCTTCGAGGTCAAGACCGTGCAGAAGATGGACGGCGCGGAGCTTGCCGCGTGTGTGCCGCGCCCGTGCATCCTTGCTGCCGACGAGGGCTACAACCAGGAATGGTCCACCGAGCTTGAGATTCCGCAGGCACGCGACGAGTATATCAAGGCGTGGTGCGCGCTCAAGATTCTTTCCAAGGTCTACGGTCTGGGCGACCCCGACGGCTTCGTGTTCAACATGTCCGTCGGCTATGATCTCGATGGCATCAAGGGTGAAAAGGTCAACACCTACATCGACAATATGATGGACGCTTCCGAGACGAAGCAGTTCAAAGAGTGCCTCGCGGTCCTCACCGAGCTGTTCCCGGCAGAAAAAGACTTTATTGCTTCCATCTCCCCGCGTGTTTCCCGCAGCGTCACAGTCTCCACGCTCCACGGATGTCCTCCGCAGGAAATCGAGCGCATCGCGTCGTATCTGCTGACCGAAAAGGGTCTTCACACCTTCGTCAAGTGCAATCCGACGATTCTCGGCTACAAGACCGCGCGCACGATTCTCGACTCCATGGGCTACGATTACATCGTCTTCGACGAGCATCACTTCAACGAGGACCTGCAGTGGGTCGACGCCGTTCCGATGTTCGAGCGCCTGCAGGCGCTGGCAGATTCGAAGGGGCTGGAATTCGGTCTGAAGCTCTCCAACACTTTCCCCGTCGACACGACGAGAAACGAGCTGCCCGGTACGGAAATGTACATGTCCGGCAGAAGCCTGTTCCCGCTGACGATCGAAATGTGCAATCGCATCTCCCGGCAGTTTAACGGCAAAATGCGCATCTCCTTTGCAGGCGGCGCGGAATTCTTCAACTGCGACAAGCTGTTCTCCGCCGGTATCTGGCCCATCACGGTCGCTACCACGATTCTCAAGCCCGGCGGATACAACCGGCTGCACCAGATGGTCGAAAAGGTTGAAGCGCTCCCCTACCATGCCTTCTGCGGCACCGACACAAGCGCCATCAGCGACATGTCCACCGCCAGCCACTCGGACTTCCATCATCTCAAGCCCATCAAGCCTGTCGCTTCGAGAAAGTCCGAGGAAAAAGTGCCCTGGATCGACTGCTTTACCGCGCCCTGCAAGGGCGGCTGCCCGATTCATCAGGACATCCCCGAATACATGGAGCTCTGCCGCAAGGGTCTTTACGGTCCCGCGCTCAAGCTCATCACCGAAAAGAACGCGCTGCCGTTCATCACCGGCACCATCTGCGCGCACCGCTGCCAGAACAAGTGCTCGCGCAACTTCTATGACGAGTCTGTCCAGATTCGCGACACCAAGCTCCTTGCCGCGAAGAAGGGCTACGGCGCGCTGATGGCAGACATCAAGCTTCCCGAGAAAGTCGCAGGCAAGAAGGCTGCGATCATCGGCGGCGGTCCGACAGGCATTGCCGCTGCATACTTCCTCGGCAGAGCCGGCATCGAGACCACGATTTTTGAACGCGAAGAAAAGCTCGGCGGCGTGCCGCGCTA
>DPCD01000154.1:16484-23942 GCA_003516765.1 Clostridiales bacterium
GGCGGCGTGCCGCGCTACGTCATTCCCGCGTTCCGTATCTCCGACGAGGCAATCGACAAAGACGTCGCTCTGATGGAACGCTACGGTGTCGAGGTCAAGTGCGGCGCTCCGGCTCCGTCTGTCGAAGAGCTCAAGAAGCTCGGCTACACCCACATTCTGATTGCCACCGGCGCCTGGCAGGCTGGCAAGCTCGACATCCCCGGCAACGTCAAGGGCGTCATCGGCTGGATGAAGGAAATGAAGACGCAGGTCAAGCCGTGCCTCACGGGTCACGTGGTCGTCGTCGGCGCAGGCAACACCGCGATGGATGCAGCAAGAGTTGCCAAGCGCATGGGCGCCGAGTCCTCCACCATCGTCTACCGCCGCACGAAGAAGGAAATGCCAGCCGACGAGCATGAGCTCAAGCTTGCCATCGACGATGGCGTCGCCATGGTTGAGCTTGCCGCTCCCGTTGCGCAGGAAAACGGCAAGCTGAAGCTGGAAAGAATGAAGCTCGGCGAGCCCGACGCTTCCGGTCGCCGCTCCCCGGTTGCTACCGGCGAATTCTTCGAGATTCCGTGCGATCTGGTCATCTCTGCCGTCGGCGAGAAGGTCGACGCCAAGCTCATGGCAGACAACGGTATTGAAATGGAGCGCAAGGGTCCTGCCTTTAAGACCAATGTCGAGAACGTCTGGTGCGCGGGCGACGCACACCGCGGTCCTGCCACCGTCGTCGAGGGCATCGCGGACGCAGCCGCCTTTGCAGAGGCTGTGATCGACAAAGCACACACCTATGAGATTCCCGAGACGGCGTATCCCTCCAAGGCGCAGGCGATTGCAAAAAAGGGCATTTTGAAGATGGCGAAGGACGCCTGCTGCGAAGGCTCCCGCTGCCTGGACTGCAACACGGTCTGCGAAAACTGCGCCGATTCCTGCCCGAACCGCGCAAACGTCGTCATCAAGCTCTCCGACGGACGGCATCAGATTCTGCACATCGACAAAATGTGCAACGAGTGCGGCAACTGCACACAGTTCTGCCCGTATGCTTCCGAACCGTGCCGCGACAAGTTCACGCTCTTCCAGACGAAGGAAGATATGGACGACAGCAAGAACGCAGGCGTTCTGTTCCTGGATGAAAACAGGGTTCTCGTCCGCATGGCAGAGGTCCGGGAATACGATCTTTCTGCCCCCAACGAGCTTCCGAAGGAGATTGAGAACCTGATTCTCACCGTCCGCTCCAAATACAGCTACCTCTACAAATAATCCCATATCCCTTTCCGCAGCCGCTCGCCGCAGGAGAATTCTCCTGCGGCGAGCCTTCTTTCTCCTGATTTGCAGCGTTTTCCACAAATTTCCCAGTCTTTCTGCTTTAGCCCTTGCAAATTCTGATGTAATGCGCTAAAATAAAAAAGCGCAACTTGCGCAACAATTTGTGAAAGACAGGTAATTTATCATGCAGCGAGAATCATTTCGTTCCCGTCTGGGATTCCTGCTCGTAAGCGCAGGCTGCGCCATCGGCATCGGCAATGTCTGGCGTTTCCCGTATATCGCCGGTCTGTATGGCGGCGGTCTGTTCGTGCTGATCTATCTGATCTGCCTGCTGGTCATGGGCGTTCCGGTTCTGACGATGGAGCTTGCCGTCGGACGCGCCAGCAAAAAAAGCGCTGTGCTTGCTTATAAAGCGCTGGAGCCCAAGGGCTCGAAGTGGCACATTCACGGCTGGTTCTGCCTGCTCGGCTGCGTGATGCTGATGATGTATTACACCACTGTCACGGGCTGGATGGTCAGCTACTTCGGAAAGTTCCTCATCGGCACGTTCCATGCCGGAATGGACACCGCGTCTGCCAGCGGCGTGTTTGGAAGCATGCTTTCCCAGCCCGGAAGAATGGCGTTCTGGACGGAGGTCGTCGTGATTGCAGGCTTCCTTGTCTGTAGCTTCGGTCTTCAGAACGGTCTGGAGCGCATTTCCAAGGGCATGATGCTTGCGCTGCTTGCGCTGATCCTCATTCTGGCTATTCACAGCCTCACGCTTCCCGGCGCAGCCGAGGGTATGAAGTTCTATCTGCTTCCGACTGCAAAGAGCGTGCAGGAAAACGGTCTTGGCACCATCATCACAGGCGCCATGAATCAGGCATTTTTCACCCTGAGCCTCGGCATTGCCGCTATGGAGATCTTCGGCAGCTACACCTCGAAGAGCCACACGCTTCCCGGCGAAGCAGTCCGTATCTGCGCGCTCGACACCTTTGTCGCGCTGATGGCGGGCACGATCATCTTCCCTGCCTGCTTCTCGTTCGGCATTGAGCCGAATCATGGTCCGTCGCTGATTTTCCAGACGCTTCCGAACGTCTTTGTCAACATGGCGGGCGGCAGACTCTGGGGCGCTCTGTTCTTCCTGTTCATGATCTTCGCAAGCTTCTCCACGGTGATTGCCGTTCTCGAGAACATCCTTGCCATCTGCATGGATACCTTCGGCTGGAGCCGGAAGAAGGCGTCCGTCATCGGCTGTGTGCTGCTGCTCATCCTGAGCCTGCCGTGCGTGTTCGGCTACAACATCTGGTCGAACGTCCATCTGATCGGCGGGCGCGACATTCTCGACACCGAGGACTTTATCGTCTCGAATCTGCTGCTTCCGATCGGCTCACTGGTGTATCTTCTGTTCTGCGTCTCGAAATGGGGCTGGGGCTTTGACAAGTACATTGCCGAGGCAAACGAGGGGCAGGGTCTCAAGTTCTCTCCGAAGCTCAAGATCTACTTCCAGTGGATTCTGCCGATTCTGATTCTGATCATTCTCATTCAGGGCTTGATCTGATTCCGTTTTTTCGAACACCCGCGGCTTTGCCGCGGGTGTTTTTGTGCCGCGGACAAACTGGCTCTTGCACAGCATGGACCGGCATATTATAATAGGATGGAAATTTGCCGGATTCCGGCAGAAACAAAGAGGTTTATCATGCATTACGATTTTACAACCATTTATGACCGGCACAATATGGACGCTCTGGCGGTGGACGGCGTTGGCACCAGCCCCGGCTTTTCCCCGGACGCGCCGAAGGAGGGCTTTTCGTTCCTTCCGATGTGGGTCGCGGACATGAACTTTGCAACCGTCCCTACCATTGCGCAGGCAATTGCCAAGCGAATCGAGCATCCGCTGTTCGGCTACTTCCGCCCGTCGCAGGCGTATTTTGACGCCATCATCAACTGGCAGCGGACGCAGAATGGTGTGGAGGGCTTGCTGCCGGAGCATATCGGCTATGAAAACGGCGTGCTGGGCGGCGTTGTATCGGCGCTGAACGTCTTTTGCTCGCGCGGCGACAAGGTCCTCGTTCTGAGTCCGACCTACGTCGGCTTTACCGGGAGCCTGGAAAACAACGGCTATCACATCATCCACAGCGCGCTCAAAAAGGACGACGCCGGTGTCTGGCGCATGGACTATGCCGACATGGAAGAAAAGATCGTGCAGCATAAGATTCACGCCACCATCGTCTGCTCGCCGCACAATCCCTGCGGCAGAGTCTGGGAGCGCTGGGAGCTGGAGCAGGCAATGGAGCTGTTCCGAAAGCACGATGTGATGGTGGTCAGCGACGAGATCTGGTCGGATCTTACCCTGCCCGGCTATCAGCATATCCCGACGCAGTCTGTAAGCCCCGATGCGAAAAACCGCACCATCGCGCTCTATGCGCCCTCCAAAACCTTCAACCTTGCGGGTCTGGTCGGCAGCTATCATATTGTGTATAACAAAATGCTGCGCGAACGGCTGGAAAAGGAGTCGTCGCTTTCCCATTATGACGAGATGAACGTGCTTTCCATGCACGCGCTCACCGGCGCATATACTGCCGAGGGGCGGCAGTGGCTCTGCGAGCTGCGCGAGGTCATCGCCTCCAATGTTGACTACGTCTGCGACTTTTTCGCGCGTGAGCTTCCGGGCGTCACCTGCGCAAAGCCCCAGGGCACGTATATGCTCTTTGTCGACTGCGCCGGCTACGCGCAGGCACAAGGTGTTTCCATTGCAGACATTCTCAAGCGAGGCTGGGATGTCGGCATCGGCTGGCAGGACGGTCGCCCGTTCCACGGTCCGTGTCACATCCGGCTGAACCTCGCGCTGCCGCATACGCTCGTAGAAGAAGCCTGCGGACGGATGAAGCAGTACGTTTTCTGCGACTGACGTGTTCTAATTTCCCTCTTTGTGCATAGAATAAAAGGTAATGCTTTTATGGTTGGAGGGAAACGATGTTGGAACCGGTTTTTACGCCCGCGCCGCAGGGCGATGTGGACGATCTGATTTTCGCCGACTGCGATTGGCACGTCAGTGAGCGCTGAGCGGCAAATCGAGGGAAAGAAGCGCCATAAACGCTCCTTTCCCTCTTTACATGTTCCATAATTTCGGTTATAATGTTTTAAGTTGTGACGAAAATTTGAAAACGCTGGGATTGACAGAGTATGATGATTGAATTTGATGAATATAAGGTCAAGCTGAACGGCTTGAAGCCGAAGCTGGACGAGCTTGCCGCATCGCTCGGCATCGAGCGCTGCAAGGAAGACATCGAGCGTCTGCACGCACAGATCGAGTCCCCCGGCTTCTGGGATAACGCGGAGGTTTCCCAGAAGGTCATGAAGCAGGCGCGTCAGGTTGAGGCAAAGGTGGAGCGGTACGAAAAAATGCGCAGCCATTGGGAAGACCTGATGACCATCTGCGAGATGGCAATCGAAGAAAACGACGACTCGATGCTCGAAGAGCTGAAAGAGGGCTACACGGCGCTTGAAGAAGAGATGGAGCGTGAGCGGCTCGAGACGCTTCTCTCCGGCGAATACGACGGCAACAACGCCATTGTCTCGTTCCAGGCTGGCGCCGGCGGCACCGAAGCGCAGGACTGGGCGCAGATGCTCTACCGCATGTACACCCACTGGGTCGAAGGTCACGGCTTGAGCTACAAAATTCTCGACTATCTCGACGGCGACGAGGCAGGCATCAAATCTGCCAGCATTCTCGTTGAGGGTACGAATGCCTATGGGCTTCTCAAGAGTGAAAACGGCGTCCACCGGCTGGTCCGCGTCTCCCCGTTTGACGCAAACGCACGCCGCCAGACGTCCTTTGCCGCCGTTGAGGTCATTCCGGAAATTGCCGACGACACCAAGGACGTCGACATTCGCCCGGAGGATATCGAAATGCAGGTCTACCGTTCGTCCGGCGCGGGCGGTCAGCACATCAACAAAACATCCTCCGCTGTGCGTCTGATCCACAAGCCGACCGGCATCGTCGTCTCCTGCCAGACGCAGCGCGACCAGTTCCAGAACAAGGAAACCTGCATGCGCATGCTCCGCTCCAAGCTCATCGAAATCAAAGAGCGCGAGCATCTCGACAAGATCTCCGACATCAAGGGCACGCAGCTCAAGATCGAATGGGGCAGCCAGATCCGAAACTATGTCTTCATGCCCTACACGCTGGTCAAGGACACGCGCACAGGCTTTGAAACGTCGAACATCAACGCCGTCATGGACGGCGACCTCGACGGCTTCATCAACGCCTACCTCACCTGCGCTGCCACCAACACATGGGTCACAAAATCCTGATTTCCCGTATATTTTGTGGTTTTGCAGGAAAAAGTTCTTGCAATACGCCATTGTTTGTGGTATGATTTTATTTGCTATGTAAAGGCATTTCTGCCTTTTTGAATAGAAATGCATTTCGGCGAGCCGCCTGCCGGTGAAGGACGGCAATTACGTTTGGAGGAAATTATGACTGCTCTTCACACTGTTCTGACGATTATTCAGGTGCTTCTCGCCGTCGCTTTGGTTGCCATCGTGACGCTTCAGTCCGGCAAAAGCTCGGGTCTGTCCTCTGCCATCGCTGGCGGCGACAACAGCTTCATGGGCAAGAACAAGTCCAAGGCGCTTGACGCGAAGCTTGCTGGCGCTACCAAGTGGATTGGCGCTGCATTCCTGGTCCTGACCTTCGCTCTGAACCTGTTCTAATTAGAAACCTTTCGATCTGCTCCGGTTCTTCCGGGGCAGATTTTTTTGCCTATTGCCGCTCCACCTCCGCCCCCTGATAGTAATACTGCAGAATGGTCCGGTAGGAAAAGCCAAGCTGCGCCATCGTCTGCGCGCCGTACTGGCTCATGCCCACCCGATGCCCGAATCCGGTCACGTCGAAGACAAAATCCCCGTCCTGATAGGAAAGGGTCAGCCTTGTGGAGTTCAGACCGAACATCCGCCGCAGCTGCGTACCGGAAAACGAAACGCCGCCGATGCTGCATGTCGCTGCGCCGCCGCCCGCGCTTCTTGTCGTCTCTCCGAGCCAGGCATCCGGGCTTCCGCTCAGCTGCACGTCCGGGTTTTCCTGCATGAGACGCTGAGAGAATTCCTCCGGCGAGAAGACCGCCCGCGAGGAAAAGCGCGGCGCAGCCTCCTCCCCCGGGCTTTCCACCGCCTGCAGATACGGCACATCCGTCCCCCAGACCGCAACCGCTGCTTCCGTTGCCCCGCCCGAGCAGGAAAAATAAACCGCGTCAATCAGCTGTCCGTCATACGTCAAAACCTGCCCTGCTGTCTGCCGGACCGCCGCAAGCGCCGCGCTCCAAACTGCTTCAAAGGAATCTCCATATTTCTGCCGCAGCTGCTCCCGGCTTGTCCACGCCTGACAGCAGGAAGCCTCCGCGCAGACGTCCGCGTTTTCATGCTTCGGCTGCAAGAGCTTCCGACAGGTAAACGTCCTTGCTGCAACTGCCTGTGCTTTGCGCGCCTCGGTTTCAAAGTCTGCCGGCATTTCGCTGAGCAGTACCCCTGTCAGATAGTCCTCCATGGAAAGTTCTGCCACCGCGCCGTCATCAAGCAGGCGAACCGTCTGTGCATCCGGCGCTGTTTGCGTCATAGTTGCCTCTGATTCGTTTTGCTGCGCAGAAGCAGCTTTCCGGGGTGCTACTGCTTCCTCCCCAGTTTCAACCAGCAGCACCAGCCCCGCATCCGATGCCGCGGCTTCATCACGGTTTCCGGGCAGCAGCCCGAACGCCAGCGCTGCCAGCAGCGCACACATCGCAATGGTCTTCATGCCATCCCTCCTTTTTGCTCCATCGTATGACTGCGTGCCATCAAATATACCGCTTGACATAACGCCGTGCTTGACACGCTTTTATGAAAGCTTTATAATAGATAACAAATTGTAACTTTGCTGTCAGGAGCTTTTGCTATGAAATATATTCTGAAAATTTTTCTGATTGTGCTGCTGGTTGTGGCAATCATCGGCGCGGCATGCTGGTTTTTCCTGGTGCAGCGCCCGGACCTCACCATGAGCGTCTTTGCCTATTGGGGCGACCACTTCTACGACGCCGGGCGCTATAACCGTGCGGTTTCGCTCTATGAGACCGCCTGCCGCCTTGACCCGCAGAACGCCAATCTTCCCGTGCGCCTCGCACAGGCATATATCAACAGCGGCAACTACACGAAGGCGGAATACACCCTCGTCAGCGCCATCACCAACAACCCCGA
>DPCD01000154.1:24161-33748 GCA_003516765.1 Clostridiales bacterium
CCGAGTCCGTACAGCTCTATGTCGCGCTTTCCAAAACGTATATTGCGCAGGACAAGATTCTGGACGCCGAGCAGATGCTCGACCGCATTACAAGCAGCGATGTCAAGGCGCAGATCGACGCCTTACGTCCCCGTGCGCCGGTTCTCTCCCCCGAAAGCGGCTATTACAGCGAGTACATTGACGTCTCTGTCCAGGCGACCGGCGGGCAGGCATATCTCGCCGTAAACCTCGACTATCCTTCCATCCAGACCGACGCCTATGAAGGACCCGTGACGCTTTCCGCCGGAGACAGCAAGGTTGTCGCCGTCACCGTCGCGGAAAACGGTCTGGTAAGCGACGCGGTCTACGCAGGCTATACGATCGGAAGCGTCGTCGAAGAGGTCACGCTTTCGGATGCCGCACTGGACAGCTATGTCCGCGAGCTGCTCGGAAAGCGCGCTTCGGATACGATCATGTCCGACGAGCTGTGGGAGATTGAGGAGCTGGTCCTTCCCGAAGGCGTCGAAGATCTTTCCGATCTGACGCGCTTCGCAGGTCTCACGTCGCTGACCATCCAGAACGCGACGGGGCTTGATTTTTCCGTCCTGCCGCAGCTGACGACGCTTAAATCGCTCGACCTCTCCGGCTCGACGCTTCCCACGTCGACGCTTGAGGCAATCGGAACACTGCCGGAGCTTCAGAAGCTCGTTCTGGAGAGCTGCGCCGTCACATCGATCAACAATCTTGTCGGGCTTTCGAATCTCACCTATCTCGATCTGACGAACAACTCCGTCACGGATCTGACTGCCATCACGGCGCTCACGCAGCTCAAGGACCTCTATCTGACCAACAACCCCGTCAAGTCGATCACGTATCTCAACAGCTGCCTTGCCCTGGAGCGGCTGCATATTGAAAACTGCGGTGTGTCTCGTCTGTCGAGCCTTGCGGGCAACACGTCGCTTCAGGAGCTGTACGCCTCCAACAACGACATTTCGGATATTTCCGTGCTGTCCGACTGCGTAAGCCTGTCTGTTCTGGATATTTCCAGCAATCAGGTCAAGGATGTTTCGGTTCTCGCCGGGCTTCCGGAGCTGACGTATTTCCTCGCCAGCGACAACCAGATTGAAGCGCTTCCCGCTTTCGATGCGGCAAGCTGCAAGCTGGTGCGCATCAACGTCAACAATAACAAGCTCACCGATCTTTCGCCTTTGAAGGGTCTTCCGAGTCTCAACTACATCTTCGCCGACTACAACCAGATTTCCGACATCTCGGGGCTTGAGGACTGCCCGCTTCTGACGCAGCTCGACCTCTGGGATAACCCCGTCGACGAAGCGCAGGTCAAGGCGCTGCAGGATATCGGTCGGATTGTAAACTACAATCCGCAGTACAAGCCGGAAGCCACCGCTTCCTAACCGTTTGAAAAACGCCTCTCAGTCGCCTGAGAGGCGTTCTTTTTTCTTTGCTGAAGCTTTTCTTAAGCTTTGCTTAAAAATGCGGGAATGGCAAAAATTTCTGCTATGATGCTCCCATAAGAAAGGAGCATTCCATATGAAACGAATTATTGCTACGACACTCATTCTCGCGCTGACGCTGGCGATGTTTACCGGCTGCTCAAAAACCGGTTCCCAGCCGGACGGCAATGCGCAGACCACCGCTGCAGACGGCACATCGGAGGCGAAAAGCAAAACAGCTTATCAGGCAGCCTTTCTCAAGCTGCCGGACGGTCTGGATACGGTGCAGTCGTCCGTCTTCACAGACGGCGCACTCTTCCTCGCGGCGATGAACCCGAGCGATCAGACCACGCAGGAGATTGACGAAACGACCGGCGCAGTCTACGGCTACCGCAGCTACGTAAGCACGCTCTACCGAGAGGATCTGAAAACCGGCGCAATCGATGTACTGGAGCTGCTCGTGGAGGGCTACGGACAGCCGCAGGTAAACGCGCTGGCAAAGGCGGCAGACGGCTCTGTATGGGCAGTCTGTCAGACGTTTGAGCAGGAACCGCAGGACGGCGATTACATCTGGTCGTTCGTCCACTTCTCCCCCGACGGCGCGCTGCTCGGAACCGTCCGCGCCGATTTCTCAGACAGCGCCTTGAATGTCTCGGATGTCTTTCTTCAATACCTCGCGCTGGATGCCACAGGGCATCTGATCTGCGCGGACTATTCCGGCACGATCTACATTTTTGATGAGACCGGCAAGCTTCTTAAAACACTCTCGCAGGACGGAAAATACGGCAATCTTGCCGCATTGGAGTCTGGCAAGCCCGGCATTTTGTACTATGACGATTCCGGCGACCAGGTTTTCACCGAAATTGACGGCGAAAAGCTTGACTGGGGCGAGACGCTTTCGCTTGGCGTCGACGCATGGAACGTGTTCGCGGACCCAAACGGCGGCGGGTTTTATCTCTTCGGCAGCAGCGGCACCATTTACCGCTATGATTTAGCCGCGCAGGAGAAAACAAAAATCGTCACACTTCTCGACTGCGACCTCGACGCCACGAACCTTGAAAACATTTCTGTTTCCGAAAACGGCGACTTGCAGGTACTGCTCAGCACGCAGAACGAAGGCGTCGACAGGACCTACGGTCTTTATACGCTCCACCCTGTAGACGCATCCACGCTGCCTGAGAAGACCATTCTGACGCTCGCAACACTATCCTTAAGTCAGTCCCTTCGCCAGCAGATCGCGAAATTCAACCGGGAAAACGACACCTATCGCATCGAGGTTCTCGACTACTCGCAGTACAGCGAGGTCATTGCAAGCCCCGGCTCTTACACGGAGGACTTGTCGCCTGCAATCACAAAGCTCAACACCGAGCTTCTGTCCGGCAATCTGCCCGATCTGATTGATTTCACTGCCACAGAGCTTCCCGTCGCGCAGTACGCCGCGAAGGGCTTCCTAGAGGACCTGCTGCCCTTCCTGTACGCCGACAGCGCGGTATCGGAAGAAAAGCTTAACCAGAATGTGCTGGACGCCATCAAGACGGACGGAAAGCTCTATCAGATGCCTACCGCCTTCTCCGTCATCGGCGCAGCAGGAAAGCACGAGATCGTCGGCGGATACGATGCGTGGACGCTGGACGCGATGCACGACGCGATGAAAAAGCTTCCCGCCGACGCAACTATTTTCAATGTCGACTACACGAAAGACACCGTCGTCTTTGCCTGCCTTGCAAGCTCTCTATCGCAGTTTGTCAACTGGGAATCCGGCACGTGCAGCTTTGAAACGGACGCATTCAAGTCCTTCCTTTCGTTTGCAGACTCCTTCCCGGCGGAATTTGACGCGACAAACTTTGACTTCGACAATTATTACAGCGATTACCGCCGCGTCGGGCAGAAGCAGCAGCTGTTGGCAAACATCGCCTTTTCCGGTTTTGACGATATTTACTATCAGTTGGAGGCTATGGAAAACGATGCTGATTTTGTCGGCTACCCCGGCGTTACCGGCGGCTACGGCTGCGGCTTTCTGCCGCTCGGCTCGATTGCGATGACGACCGCCTGCAAGGATAAAGACGCTGCGTGGGGCTTCATCCGTTCGCTTCTGTCCGAAGACGTGCAGCTGCAGCAGACCGGCTTCCCGATGCTCAATTCCGCCTTCGACAAAAAGGCTGCGGATGCTATGAAGCAGGAATACGTCACGGATGAAAACGGAGAAAAGGTTCTAGACGCCAACGGCGAACCAATCCGCGTGATTCTTTACACGATCGGCTTTTTCAATGAGACCGTCGATGTGTACGCCATCACGCCGGAGCAGTATCAGATCGTCAGGGACCTGATCGACTCGACGCACAGCGTGTACTCGTTCGACGAGAACATTTTGTCCATCGTCTCGGAAGAGTGCGCCGCCTACTTTTCCGGCGCAAAAACCGTCGACGAGACGGCAGCTTTGATTCAGAACCGCGTATCTCTTTACATGGCAGAGCAGAAATAAAGCTTGGGAGCCCGGAATCCTTCCGAGCTCCCCTTTTTGCGTTCAAGACAGCAGCGCAGGGTTCATATAGTAGACATTCTTTTCGTCCAGCTTCTCGCGCAGCAGCTGCACCGCCTCGCCGAAGCGCTGGAAGTGGACAATCTCGCGTTCGCGCAGGAACCGGATGACGTCGTTGACATCCGGGTCGTCGCTGAGCCGGAGAATGTTGTCATACGTCACGCGCGCCTTCTGCTCTGCTGCAACTGTGAAAACACAACATTATGTATCTATATTTGCGGAAAATGTCAGAAATTCCAGTGAATTTCGACAGGAACTTGACGTGTTTCTTTGTTTCTGCGTCCAACCGTAATATAGTCGATCAGGACATCCACCATCTCACGGTTCAAATGCTCCAGATTCATGTACTGTGCGATCAGATCCTTACGATGGTCTTCTGATTGCATCTGTTCTTCCAGCCGTTCAATTCTGCCTTCGCCTTCCGCAATCAGACGTTTCATTCGTTCCCGTTCTTCAGTGAACTTTTTTGACAGCTCAACAAAATCTTCTGCCGATATGAGTCCTTTGACCTTATCTACATAAAGCTGCCGGATACCCTCGGAATCTTCTTCGATTTTTTTCCTGTATGCTGCCAGCTCTGCAAGAAGCCGTTCTTTCCTGCCGTGCAGATTATCTTCCAACTCAAGGTTCTGTTCCAGTGCATCCTGATCCAGATATTCAGCCGACAAACGTTTCAATTCATTCAATACGATTTGTTCCAGCTCCGCAACAGGTACAAACGCACCCTCGCAGGAATCTCCGGAAACATGGCGGTTTGCACATTGCAAATAGTGTTTGCCGCGATTCTTAGAAGAACGCATGATATAACCGCAGCTTGCACAGCGTACTTTCCGCGCAAAAATACCAACATTCCCCGTATCAAAAGGTTTTACTCTCTCAGCAACCAAATTCTGTACCCTGTTCCAGAGTTCTCGGTCAATGATCGCTTCGTGCGTTCCCTCAACGCGATACCATGTGTCCTTGGGTCTTGGCTTATTTTGTTTGGTCTTATAAGAGATACTGCCGTATTTCCCTTGCACCATGTTTCCGATATAGATTTCATTGACGAGCATATCGGAGATCGCAAAATAGCGCCATAGTGTGCTGTTCTTTGTTTTTGGCTGCTTATAACGAAGTCCATGCTGGCGCTTGTACTCGGTCGGATTTGGGACTCCCCTATCGTTCAGTATTCGGGCAATCGCGGTCTTGCCGTATCCTTGCGCGAATAATGTGAAAACCTCTCTGACAACCGCTGCGGCCTCCTCGTCGATAATCAGATGCCCCTTTTGTTCCGGGTCTTTTTTGTATCCGTAAAGGGCAAATGCGCCGATGTGAAACCCGTTTACGCGCCGGTTGGTCAGGACGCTTCGGATGTTATCCGACATATCCTCAAGATACCATTCGTTGACAAGCCCGTTGATCTGCCGGGATTTTTTGTTGCCCTTATTCGCGGTGTCGGCATTGTCAACAACACCGATAAAACGGATGCCCCAAATCGGGAACAGGCCGTGAATGTACTTCTCTACCAGCTCCAATTCGCGTGTAAAACGTGACTGTGTTTTGCAAAGAACAATGTCAAACTTTCGCTTTTCTGCGTCGGCAAGCAGCCGGTTAAACTCCGGCCGTCTGCGATCAGAGCCCGTGTAATCATCATCGCTGTAAATGTCGTATAGCTCCCACCCCTGTTCTACTGCATACTGAACCAGCATTGTTTTCTGGTTCTGAATACTGTTGCTGTCATCTGTTTCAAATTGCTTGTTCCGATCTTCTTCGGATAAGCGGCAATAAATCGCTGCTTTCATGTCCATATCTCCTTTAAGATAGGAACAAGCTGCTCCAGTAATAGTATATCACATGACAAGGTTTTTGTCATTTTTTGCACCAAAATCGCTGTTTTTATTTCTTTCTGTTTGATTGATAAGCGTGATCCACGCCCGTGTGTAGCTTTCCGTGTTTGTCACGAACCGTCCATCTTTGAAGATACTCTGGCAAGCAGGATACTGCCCCGGATTCTGTTCCATTTTAGAATCTCCTTTTATACAGATTCAGCTTATTCTTTGCAGAGCGCGCACCCTATTTTATGCAGCAGGAATCAGCTTTTGCTTGTACTGTGTCAAGAGTGTTTCTGCTTTTGCTCTAGGTATTCACTGAACGCTGAAGAAATCAAGCCCGCACGTTGTTCACGAATACTGTGCAGTACCGCACCATGCGTTTTCATCTCCAGCAATATACCGCATTGATTTTCGTAGTCACGATTCAGCCGTGAGAGATCATAGACAATTACATCACCGACTTGATCTGTACGGATAGCTTCAAGCAGCTTCTGATATGCGGGTCGGTCTGTTTTCAAGCCGGTGTAGCCACAGTCACTAAATACTTGTAAATTCGTAAGTCCACATTCTTTAGCATAATAAACAAGCCGTTTTTTCTGGTTTTGCGCGTAGAACGCGGACATAGCACTATGTTGTCCACTGTCCACTCGGCAATAAAGCGCCGTTATTTTACGAGGATGCCAATTCATAACTTTCTCTTTCTCCCTTTTGAAAATGCTATAAAATGCGTCTCACGGTGGGACGCATTTCGTCAAAACTCGCACGGAACATTCTGCGTAAATCTGTAAGAACTTTTATCATTTTTTCAAAGGCTTCGCAGACGGCAGCGGGCAAGGCTGCTCCATAGGCTTTACCTCCCTCCATGCTTATGGCGGGGCGTTCTACGCTGTGACGCATAGCCAACGCAAGTATCATTATCCTTTGTATGTGGTCGTCGCCTATAAGCCTGCCACGGCTTGTCCGCAATGCTGGCGTTTGTCGCTCCGCTCCGGAATCGGTTCACCCCCTGTTCCGTCGCATCCCCGCGCGCCCATTACCGGCTCGCACATACAAAACGTATCTGTTGACCCTATTCAGTTGTAAATCAGACTTTTACCTGCGGTTGATTGTCAACCGGGGAAAACGCAGTATCTTTCGATGCTGTGTTTTCACAGACTGGCAATCTGGCGCCTTTGTCTGCTCTGTAGCTGTCCGTTCGCAGCACGGACACACCATGCGCCCCTCCGGGACGATCTCGCCGCACATCACGCAGCGTTCTTCCTGAAAATATGTCATGCTTGCCTTACTCCTTTCCTGCGGCGAAATACGTCTCACGGTGAGACGTATTTCGCCGCTTTTCGCGTCTGCGTCAAATGACAAAATCGGGCGGCGGCTCTTTACACCTAAATCCGAAGATCGCGGCGTAAAGCGCAGCCTCTGCCAGATAGCGCAGCTCATCGTCCGGGAACGTACAGCTGTGCCCGTCTCCATCGTCGTAGGTCACAAGGCACTTGCTGGCGATGTAGCCCTCAAAGTGGCGGCGAATCAAAGCAATCGCGTCGGTGTCGCCGTTTTGCGCGGCGCGGATTACGGAATAAGGGATTTCTTTCATGGAACCTCCATCAAAAAATCTCGCAGCCAGCACACCGCGCGGTTACGCTGCCGCTGGACGGCGCTAACACTCATATCGAGCTTCTTTGCGATTTCTGCGTCTGTCAAATCCTCAAAAAAGTACAGCAGCGTAATTTCCCGTTTGCGGCGCGGGAGGTATGTAAGCGCCTGCCCCAGCGCCGCGTTGTGAACCGTGATATGCTGGTCGCAAACTTCAAAGGTTATGGCTTCTTCCAGCACCGCTTCTTGCGGCGCGTCGGTCGGGTCAAGGCGAAAAAGAACCGCGTCGTTCAGCTCCGTCAATGGCGGTTCTCGTTCTGCACGGCGTTCTTTTTTGCGGACGCCGCGATGAACGGCATTGTCGATTGCCGCTTTGCAGTAGGCTTCAAATGTGATTTCGTTGTAGCGTTCAAATCGCTCGTTCATGTGCTGCTCCTTTTATGTCCCTCTACTCCCTAACAGTCTGCAAAAAGATAAAAAACCCACTTTTCGCGCAAAGCGCAAAAACTTCCTATAAAAAAATTTATCTTTACATAGTTCGACATGGAAAATAGAGTAAAAGAGAAGCACAAAGCCCTCCTCCTGAAATCAGGAGAAGGACTCTGTGCTTACTCCGCTAAGCCATATTTCGTCTTAATTCTGTCGAGCTTTTCAAGCATCGGCTCTGCGCCGAGCCAGAGGAAGAAGAACGTGCCGATTGCGCGGACGAGGTCGATGGGTACGCCGGTGAGATAATAGCTCTTGATGATATTCCAGTTGATCGTGTGCGCCCACATGAGCGCCGATGCAGGATTCATTATGCCGCCGTAGACGACGGTGGACGCGATCACGCCGAAGATGCAGAGGCTGATACGGGAGCGTCGGAGGACGCCCTTGCGGTACAGTACCCCGGCAAGCCAACCGATAATGCCCATCGCAAACATCTGCCAAGGCGTCCAGGCACCTTGACCAAAGAACATATTCGACACCAGCATCGTCATGGCTCCGACCAGAAATCCGGTTTCGCCGCCGAACGCAACGCCTGCTAAAATTGTCATGCTGACAACCGGCTTGAACTCCGGCAGCATGAAAAACACAGCGCGTCCCGCGACGTTCAGCGCGACGAGGACGGCAATGAGGACAAGCTCTCGTGCCTGCGGCTTTCTGCCCTCGAAAATGAGGAGGAACGGCAGCATACATTCCAGCAGGATGAGCAGCGAAATGAAGTAATACTTTCTGCCGCCGAAATAGTACGCGCCGATGAACAGCGTCAGCGGAATCAAAAGCAGGATGAGCAGCGTTGCAGCAACTGTGCGCTTCTGGAGCTTGCGCTTTTCGACCGGCGTCTGAATCAGATAGTCCGGACGCTTGGCTTTGTGACTTACGGACAGCGCGAAGACGAGCATGGAGACGAGCATCACGCCGTAGAGCTTCAGCTGGTCGCCAGCCAGCGCCGTCAAACCATCGGCGGTCACGAGCTTCGTAAGATCGGTGACTTTGAGCGTCTGAACGATTAAGACCAGCGATACGATTCCCGACACGGCGGCAAGAATTTTACGCCAGACGGGCAGCTTCTTCGCGGCTGCTTTTTCGGTTTTTGGTTTGGGCAGCGTGCGTTCGTATTGTGGCAGCTCCGGTTCTGGTTCGACCGCGCCGCCGCATGCGGAAATGACATCCTCGGGTGTGACAGCTTCGGGCAGCACGTCGCGGGCGATACGGTTTGAACTGGTAGTGTAGAAATTATTTCCAGAGAAAAACACACGCGGCTCGGCTTCGGTGACGATATTGCCGTCGAAGAACAGCGCACACCGATCTGCATACTTCGCGCAGAACTCGATGTCATGGCTCACCATTAAAATCGACACACCGGATGCTTGCAGCGTCCGCAAAATCTGCCCGAAGACTTGCTTGAACTCTGCATCCAAGCCTTTCGTCGGCTCGTCAAGGAGCAGAATATCCGGATTCAGAAGCAGAATTTTTGCCAGTGCCGCGCGCTGCTGTTCGCCGCCAGATAAGTCGTAGGGATGGCGGTCAAGCAGCTCCGTCAGCTTGCAAAGGGAAACAACTTGTGCCAGCCGGTCGGATTTGCGTTCCGCTTTCGGGAGGATTTCCAGAAGATCTTCCCGGACGGTATTTTTCACGAAAAGCGCTTGCGGATTCTGGGGCAGCATACCGACGCTGCCGGTGATGGTCAGCTCGCCGCGATAGGCTTTCCGCAAACCGGCAAGCAGCCGCCAC
>DPCD01000154.1:33947-34294 GCA_003516765.1 Clostridiales bacterium
CTTGAGCGTGGTGGTCTTGCCCGTGCCGTTGCCGCCGAGCAGCGCAAGAAATTCGCCCTTGTGCAGCTCCAGCGACAAACCTTTCACGACATCCGGAGCGTCTTTGTCGTACTTGAACCATAATTCCTGCGCCGACACGACGGTTTCGCCATTTGGCGCGGGTTTTTGCGTTTCGGGGACAGCTTTCAAATCATGTGTTTTCGCGTAATCCAGCAGCCAGTTCCGTCCGTTGCAGATGGAGATGGGACAGGCGGTTTTGGAATCCGTCGCGCTCCAGATGCGCATGGCGGCGGGCATGGCAAGGAACATGGCGCTGCCGCGGTCTTTTAATTCCGCGCCCACCTCGG
>DPCD01000200.1:0-191 GCA_003516765.1 Clostridiales bacterium
GTTGCGCCGGCAGCGTATATTGAAACGATCACCCGCTATATTGAAGAGGGCTTGACCTCCGGCTGGGCAGCGATTCTGCCGAAGCTGACAAAAGCGCTCTTTACGATGGCAGCGCTCTATCTTGTCAGCCTGATTCTCACGACGATCTATACCCAGCTCATGGCGCATGTCACGCAGGGCTTTTTGCACAA
>DPCD01000200.1:444-785 GCA_003516765.1 Clostridiales bacterium
ATGTTCTCGACCATGCAGCGCCTGCCGATCTCCTATTTTGATCAGACGCCGCGCGGCGATATCATGTCGCGTTTCACGAACGATACAGACTCTCTGCGTCAGGTTGTCTCCCAGAGCCTGCCGAACCTTCTGTCCTGCGGTCTGACGGTGCTCGGCGTGCTGTGCATGATGGTCTATTACAGCCTGCCGCTGATGCTCTTCGTCATTCTCGGCATCGTCTGCATGACGCTTGCCACCAAAAATATCGGCGGCAAGTCCGCAAAATACTTTGTCCGCCAGCAGAACTCCCTCGGCAAAGCAGAAGGCTTCATCGAGGAAATGATGAACGGTCAGAAGGTCGT
>DPCD01000200.1:991-4383 GCA_003516765.1 Clostridiales bacterium
ATGATGAACGGTCAGAAGGTCGTCAAGGTCTTCTGCCACGAGGAAGCGGCAAAGCAGGATTTTGACAAGCTCAACGATCAGCTCTTCCGCGACGCGCGCGAGGCAAACCGCTTTGCAAACATCTTCATGCCGATCATGGGCAACATTGGAAATCTGCTTTACGTCCTTACCGCATTTGCAGGTGGTCTGCTGATCACCTCGAACGGTCTGATTCCGAACCTTTCGATTCAGAACTTCGTCACGCTCGGAACCATCGCCGCTCCCCTGTCCATCTCGGCGGTTGCGTCGTATCTCGGCATGTGCAAGCAGTTTACCGCAAACGTTTCGCAGGTCTCGCAGCAGATGAACGCTGTTGCGATGGCGGTTGCGGGCGCAGGCAGAATCTTTGATCTGCTGGACCAGAAGCCGGAAAGCGACGAAGGAACCGTCACGCTCACGCGCTGCCGCGAGGAAAACGGCACAATCGTCCCCTGCGCCGAGCGCACCGGCAAGTGGGCGTGGCAGCACCAGAAGGATGACGGCACGATGGAGTACCGGCTGCTCCAAGGCGACGTGCGGTTCTTTGACGTGGACTTCGGCTATGTGCCGGATAAGACAGTGCTTCACAATGTCTCGCTTTATGCAAAGCCCGGTCAGAAGCTCGCCTTCGTCGGCGCAACAGGCGCCGGCAAGACGACAATTACGAATCTGATCAACCGCTTCTATGATATTGCCGACGGCAAAATCCGCTACGACGGCATCAACATCAACCACATCAAAAAGGCGGACCTGCGCCACTCTCTGGGCATTGTTCTGCAGGACGTGAACCTCTTCACAGGAACTGTCATGGAGAACATCCGCTACGGCAAGCTCGATGCAACGGATGAAGAGTGCATCGCGGCAGCAAAGCTCTCCAACGCGCACGACTTCATCACACGCCTTCCCGAGGGCTACAACACCATGCTCTCGTCCAACGGCGCAAACCTCTCGCAGGGTCAGCGGCAGCTTCTTTCCATTGCCAGAGCCGCCGTGGCAGATCCCCCGGTCATGATTCTCGACGAGGCGACGTCCTCCATCGATACCAGAACCGAAGCGCTCGTCCAGCGCGGCATGGACGCCTTGATGAAAGGACGCACAGTCTTTGTCATCGCGCACCGGCTTTCGACCGTCCAGAACTCCGACGCCATCATGGTCCTGGACCACGGCAATATCATCGAGCGCGGCACGCACGACGATCTGATCGCCAAGAAAGGCACGTACTACCAGCTCTACACCGGCGCGTTCGAACTCGAATAACGAAACAGCCCGGAGAATCCATCGATTCTCCGGGCTTGCTATTTTTTGTAGTTTCCTGTAAAATGGAATTGTAAGCAAGCAATCGTCACACAGCAAAGGAGGTATTTTCATGAAACCACAACCGGCGCAGCGGCTGCGCGACATTCTGCTCCTGCTCGGAGCACTTGTCATGTTCTCGTCATATCTCTTCGGCGATATGCTGCTGTGGGTCGGCATGGTCATCGCTTTCTCGTCCCTCATTCCACATTTTCTGTTCAACAAATGCCCGCACTGTGGTCATCAACTGCGTCCGTGGACGCAGCGGAACCCCTACTGCCCTTTCTGCGGCAAGCGCGTCGACGGTTGCGACGAGTAACGGCTCAGTAGCCCCAGTCGACGACCTCCCAGCCTGTGCCATCCTGCGCCCGCACCAGATGCCACTGCCAGTCCTTGTATGTGTGGTTCGGGCTGAAGCCGCTTCCCGCAACCGTTTCGTCCGTCCGGAAGCTCGATTCCAGAATTAGAAGTTCCTGCTGGTGCTCCTGCCAATAGCGCATGGTTTCATCCGCATATTTGTTTTCCACATTTGCATCATACCGGAGCTCCAGCAGCGTGCAGCCCGCGAAGCCCTCGGAAAATTTCTGCTCCACCGCGTCAAATGCGGTGCCGATCGATTCTTCCCCATAGAGCGCGGAATAGCCGATAATACGCTCGACATTTGACGTATCCGCTTTTTTGTCTTGCATAGTCAAAATGGCTCCGCCAATCAGAAGCGCCAGTGCAGCAAGTGCCGCCAAAAATGCAGTTCTCTTCTTCATTCTGTTTTACACTCCTTCCTCGTCCGCTTCCTGATGCTTTTTATTTACATAATTTCTATTTTCTTGAATTTTGCAACAAAACCCCTGACCCGACGAATTTCACTTCTCCGGGTCCGGGGTATTTCGTTTCAAATATCAGTCCTTATTCCTGCGGAGCAGGCAGACAATCGTCGCCGTAATTGCGGCAACTGCCACAACCGCCGCGCAGATGCCGGCAATCATCATGGTCAGGCTGACCTTGTCCTCGTTAAAGGCAGGCAGGTCTTCGAAATCGTCTGCGTCGTTTTTGCAAAAAAACTTTCTCATCATTCTTGCTCCTTTCCATCGTCCGTGGGGGTATTGTTTTCCTCGCCCTCGCCCTTTTCGTCAGCCGGGCGCGGCTGTTTGGTCACAACCACCGCCTCCACGCGGTTGATCGGCGTACCCAATGCGTAAAACTTTTCCTCATAGCCCGTCATAATTCCGACCGGACCGTTGGCATGCAGATCGCGCGTGAGATTGTGAAGCTCCAGATAGCAGCTTTCCATCTCGGGCAGGCTCCACTCGAAGAGCTTGGCGTTGTCGGTCTTGAAATGAATCTGACCGCCGAGCTTCAATACCTTCTTGTATTTTTCCAGAAACGTGTGATACGTCAGACGGCGCTTCGCGTTTTTCTTTCTCGGCCACGGGTCGCAGAAATTGATATAGAGAAGATCAATTTCATCGTCAGCAAAAAATTCATCAATCCGGTCGGCATCCAGCGAGACGAAAAACACATTGTGAAGCCCCATCCGCATTGCGCTTTCCATCGCCAGCACCAGCGCGTCCGGCACCTTTTCAATTGCAATCAGCAGCACATCCGGCTCCTGCGCGGCGGTCTCAACCGTGAATTTTCCCTTACCGCAGCCAACCTCCACCCGAAGCTCCCGGCAGCCGGTCATCAAACTCCGCCAGTTTCCGCGCAGCGCCTCCGGCTCATGAATCCAGACCGGCTCGCACGCCGCCATGCGCGGGGCTAAATTGTTGCGTCTTCTCATTCTCATAGCGTTTTCCTCGCTTGCTTTTCTTATGCAAATCATATCATAAATCCGAGAAAATTACAAGCGCTCTCCCCCCGATCCATCTTAACCCTTGCAATTTGCCCGAAAATCCGTTATAATAAATAAGCTTTTGAAAGAAGCCTCTCCGGATGTAGCTCAGATGGTAGAGCGCGTGGGCTGCAGGCGTATCGGCATCCATCCGACAGGCAACAGCCAAAACGCCGGAACCCATTGACACACGGGGGTTTGCGGGTTTTCCGCATTTTTCGGAATCACCCGAAAAACCGCCTTTGACCACATG
>DPCD01000200.1:4643-4829 GCA_003516765.1 Clostridiales bacterium
TGGTAGAGCGCGTGGTTTGGGAGCGCGGCAGCGTTCATCCGACCTGCCGGAGCCAAAACGCCCAAACCCCTTGACACACGGGCATCTGCGGGTTTTCCGCATTTTTCGGAATTGCCCGAAAATCCGCCTTTGACCACATGGCTGACTACAGACAGCTTAGACTTTCAATTTCATAACCGGGTGTAG
>DPCD01000200.1:5089-5220 GCA_003516765.1 Clostridiales bacterium
GGACCAGAAAACCCGCTGAAATCTTGCGATTTCAGCGGGTTTTCTATGCAAATTATTCGGTTTTCGAAAAAAGCTATTCTTTGATTATCGCGGCGCAGGATTTGCGCTGCGGATTCGGTAAACTGGAATTT
>DPCD01000148.1:0-1881 GCA_003516765.1 Clostridiales bacterium
GCGGCACCGGCAACCCGTTCTTCTCGACCGATACCGGCGCGGTGCTGCGCGCGGCAGAGATCAATGCCGACGCGATTCTGCTGGCGAAGAACATCGACGGCGTCTATTCGGCAGACCCCGCAAAGGACCCGACGGCGGTGAAATACGACGAAATCTCTTACGATGAGGTGCTGGCAAAGCATCTGGCGGTCATGGACTCGACCGCAACATCCCTTTCCATGGACAACCATATTCCCGTGCAGGTCTTCGCGCTGAAGGACCCGGAAAACATTCTGCGCGTGGTCATGGGCGAAAAAATCGGAACGATTGTGAAGGAGGAACTTTGATATGGCAGATCTCAAGCAGTTTGAACGCAAGATGGAAAAGACCCTGGAGGTTCTCGCCTCCGATTTCGGCGCAGTCCGCGCAGGCAGAGCCAACGCGCAGGTCCTCGACCGGATTACGGTAGAATACTACGGCACGCCCACACCCATCGGTCAGGTCGGCACAATTTCTTCGCCCGACCCCCGCACGCTCGTCATCCAGCCGTGGGATGGTTCGCTTCTGAAGACCATTGAAAAGGCGATTCAGGTCTCCGACCTCGGCATCAACCCGCAGAACGACGGCAGAGTCATCCGCCTGGTTTTCCCGCAGCTGACCGAGGAGCGCAGAAAAGAGCTGACCAAACAGGTCAAAAAATACGGCGAAGACGCCAAGGTTGCCATCCGCAATGTCCGCCGCGACGCGGTCGACTTTGTCAAGAAGGCGCAGAAGAAGGGTGAGCTGACCGAAGACGACCAGAAGAAGGCGGAAAAGGACATTCAGGACCTCACCGACAAATACATCAAAAAGGTCGACGAGATGTGCGGCAAGAAGGACAAGGAACTGATGGAAATCTGACCGCGTACCCTGCGAGACTGATTGGAATGATTGACAAGAGCCGCCGCCCGGCGGCTTTTGTTTTGAAAGGGAACACTATGGCGACACTGAAACAAACGCAGCCCGCTTTGGACCCTGCGCGCATGCCGCGCCACATTGCCATCATCATGGACGGCAACGGGCGCTGGGCGCAGAAGCGCGGGCTTCCCCGCACAGCGGGGCATAAGGTCGGCGCGGAGACCTTCCGCCGCATCGCAACCTGCTGCAAAAATCTCGGGCTGGATTACCTGACCGTCTACGCCTTTTCCACCGAGAACTGGAAACGCTCGGAAGACGAGATCTCGACGATCATGCGCCTTTTCGAGGCGTATCTGCACGAGGCGATCGACACCATGGAGCGCGACCAGATCCGCCTGAAAATTCTCGGCGAGCAGTCGCGCATCAGCCCGGAGCTGCGGCGGCTCATTGCAAAAACCGACGAAATTTCCGCGCGCTACGACGGCTTTCAGGCAAACGTCTGCATCAACTACGGCGGGCGCGATGAAATTGTCCGCGCCGCGCGGCGTTTTGCCGCGCTGTGCATGGAAGGAAGCTGCCGCCCGGAGGAGCTGACCGAGGGTCTTTTCTCGGGTCTTCTCGACACGGCGGGCATTCCGGACCCGGAGCTGATCATTCGCCCCTCGGGCGAAATCCGCACGTCCAACTTCCTGCTGTGGCAGTCGGCATATGCCGAGTATTATTTCACAGACGTGCTTTGGCCCGATTTTGACGAGGCAGAGCTGACCCGTGCCATTTTGTCCTATCAGGGTCGCAGCCGCCGCTTTGGAGGTGTCAAATGAAACAGAGATTACTTGTTGCCGCCGTCGGTGTTCCGGCGCTGCTGGTGATTCTGCTGGCGCTGCCGCCGTTTGCCACGACGGTGCTGGTGTGCCTGATTGCCGGCATTGCGGCATATGAGCTGCTGCACACCGCTGCTAAGCAGCCCCGTCCCATCGTCTATGTTCTCACGATCGCCTGCGCGCT
>DPCD01000148.1:2141-3041 GCA_003516765.1 Clostridiales bacterium
CTGCTGCTGACGGCGCTGTGCCTGATTGCTGTTTTAACGCACGGAAAAGAAAACGCCATGCCGTTTTCGGACGTGGCTTTGTGCATGCTCGCGGGCGTCGTGTTTCCTGTCATGTACAGCTGCATTGCGTATCTGCGCCAGACCGGAAGGGTTCTGGTGCTGATGCCGTTTGTCATCGCCTTTGTGGGAGATTCCGCGTCGATGCTCGGCGGCATGGCGTTCGGCGGCAAAAAGCTCTCGCCCTACGTTTCGCCCAATAAGACCGTCTCCGGCTTTGTCTGCGGTCCCATCGGAAGCGCGCTCGGCATGGTGATTCTGGGTCTCATTGAAAAAGCGGTGTGGTCCTTTACCATTCCGCTGTGGTACCTCGCCGTCATCGGCGTGGTTGCCAATCTCTTCGGGCAGCTCGGAGACCTCACGACGAGCCTGATCAAGCGCGAGGTCGGCGTAAAGGACTACAGCCACCTGTTTCTGACCCACGGCGGCATGCTCGACCGGTTCGACTCGACGCTTTTTATCGCCCCGGTCGTGTACGCCATGATGTTCCTTGCGGAGGCGATTGTATGAGCAGCTGTATTTCGATTCTGGGCTCCACCGGCTCCATCGGCAGACAGACGCTGGACGTTGCAGATCAGCTGCACCTGCGCGTCGCCGCGCTCACCGCGAACCGCGATGTCGACCGGCTCGAAGCGCAGTGCCGCAAATACCGCCCGCGCCTTGCGGCAATGATGGACGAGCGCGCATATCAGGAATTAAAGGCTCGTCTTTCGGATATGAATATAACAGTCGTGCTGGGACTTGAGGGTCTCGTGACCGCTGCAAGTCTTCCCGAGGCAGACACTGTCGTCACGGCAGTGTCCGGCATGGTCGGGCTCAAGCCCACGCTCGCCGCCATCCGGG
>DPCD01000148.1:3176-10711 GCA_003516765.1 Clostridiales bacterium
ACGCTCGCCGCCATCCGGGAAAAAAAGCGCATTGCCCTTGCCAACAAGGAAACCCTGGTTTGCGCGGGTGAGCTTGTCATGGAGCAGGCAAAAAAATACGGCGCGGAAATCATTCCCGTCGACTCCGAGCATTCGGCAATTTTCCAGTGTCTGATGGGAAACCACGACAAATCGCAGATCAGGCGCCTGCTTCTCACCTGTTCCGGAGGTCCGTTTTACGGCATGGACCGCGCGCAGCTTGCCGGCATGAAAAAAGAAGACGCTCTGCGCCATCCGAACTGGAAAATGGGTCCCAAAATCACCATTGACTGCGCAACGCTTATGAACAAGGGCTTAGAGATCATTGAGGCAATGCGCCTGTATGATCTTCCTCTGGAGCAGGTCACAGCTCTCATCCACCGCCAGTCGATCGTCCACTCGATGGTGGAGTTCAAAGACGGCGCTGTGATGGCGCAGCTCGGCGCGCCCGATATGCGCATTCCCATCTCCCTTGCCCTGACCTATCCCGAGCGGAAGGAAACTCCCGCACCCGCGCTGGACCTTCTGTCCTGCCCGCCATTGACGTTTGCAGAGATTGACGAGGATACCTTCGACTGCTTCCGGCTGGCAAAGCAGGCAGCAAAGCGCGGCGGCACGGTCTGCGCCGCCATGAACGCGGCAAACGAGGAAGCAGTCGCCCTTTATTTGCAGGACAAAATCAGCTTTTACGACATTTCCGAGCTGGTCGCGCGCGCGATGGAGCTGCCGTCGGTCCAAAAGCCCGCGCTGCGGGACATTCTTGCCGCCGACAAAGCCGCGCGCGAGCTGGTCCGGGCAAGCTTCAGGGTTTAACTTCGCATTTTATAGTTGCAGGTGATGCTGTTTTTATGTATATTCTGATTGCAATTCTGATGTTCGGCTTTCTGATCTTCATCCACGAGCTGGGGCATTTTGTCTCCGCAAAGCTTCTGGATGTGCAGGTCAACGAGTTTGCCATCTGCATGGGACCCGTTCTATGGCAGAAGAAAAAGGGCGAGACGACCTATTCTCTGCGCGCCATTCCGGTCGGCGGCTTCTGCGCGATGGAGGGAGAGGACGAAGAGTCCGACAATCCCAGAGCCTTTCCCCAGAAAAGCTGGTGGCGCAGGCTCATCATCTTGGCTGCCGGTTCGTTCATGAACTATCTGGCGGGCTTTCTCGCCATCGTCCTTCTTTACACCGGCGCAAACTCGTATTCTGCGCCCATCATCACCGACTTTTTTGAAGGCTGCCCGTTAGAGGCTTCCGACGGCTTGCAGGTCGGAGACGAGCTTTATAAAATTGACGGACGGCGCGTGTATCTCTACTCCGACGTCGGCACGCTTCTCTCGCGCAACAAAACCGGCGTCTATGACGTTGTGGTAAAGCGAAACGGCGAGCTGGTCGAGCTTCCGGATTTTTCTATGAAGCCGCAGCTCTACGACGTGGACGGCGTGCAGGAATACAAATACGGGCTGTATTTCGGCTCTGTGCCGGGAGGTTTCGGAACCTGCCTCAAATACAGCTGGTACACGAGCCTAGACTTCGCGCGCATGGTCTGGATGAGTTTGCAGGACCTTCTGTCCGGGCTTGTCTCCGTGAATGAAATGTCTGGTCCGGTCGGCATCGTCTCGACCATCTCCGAGGTCGGCAATCAGGCGCAAACCGTGCGCGATGGGCTGGAGAGCGTCGCCTATCTCGGCGCGTTCATTGCCATCAACCTTGCCGTTATGAACATGCTGCCGCTTCCCGCTCTCGATGGCGGGCGCATCTTCCTGCTGCTGGTGAACACGCTCTTCACCGCCGTCACCAAAAAGAAAATCCCCGCCAAATATGAAGCGTTTATCCACGCAGCCGGAATGGTGCTGCTGCTGAGCTTCATGGCGTTTGTAACCTTCAAGGATATCTGGAAACTTTTCACATAACAGGTGATACAAATGACAAAACAAATTACCGTCGGTCCGGTAAAAATCGGAGGCGGCGCGCCGGTCTCCATCCAGTCGATGCTCAATACCCGCACAACGGATGTCGAGGGCTCCTTGCGGCAAATCCGGGAGCTGGCGGTTGCCGGGTGCGAGATTGCACGCCTTGCCGTCTATGACCAGGATGCAGCCGCCGCCTTCGGTAAAATCTGCGACGCTTCTCCCCTGCCCTTAGTTGCCGACATTCACTTTGACTACCGCCTTGCCATCCTCGCTGCCGAGGCGGGCGCTGCCAAAATCCGCATCAACCCCGGAAACATCGGCTCGGAGGACCGGGTCAGGGCGGTCGCCGACTGCTGCCGGGCGCATCATATTCCGATCCGCATCGGTGTCAACGGCGGGAGTCTGGAAAAAGACCTCCTGCAGAAATACGGGCACCCCACGCCGGAGGCGCTGGTCGAAAGCGCATTTTCCCACATCCGGCTGCTGGAAAAATTCGGCTTCGATGATATCTGCGTGTCGATGAAATCAAGCTCGGTACCTCTGATGATGAAGGCGTACCAGCTTTTCTCCGCGCAGTCTGACTACCCCCTGCACGTCGGCGTAACCGAAACCGGCACCGAGCACATGGGCGTGATCAAATCCGCCATGGGCATCGGGGGGCTTTTGTGCATGGGCATCGGCGACACCATCCGCGTCTCTCTGACCGCCGACCCGGTGCGCGAGGTCTATGCCGCACACGATATTCTGAAGGCAGCCGGGCTTCGCCATGACGGGGTCAACATCGTCGCCTGTCCCACCTGCGGCAGAACCCGCATCGATCTCATTTCCCTTGCCTCCCGCGTGGAAGCCGCACTCAGAGACTGCAAAAAGCCCATCACCGTCGCGGTCATGGGCTGTGTGGTCAACGGTCCCGGAGAGGCGCGCGAGGCAGACGTCGGCATCGCGGGCGGCGACGGCGTCGGCATGCTCTTTGCCAAGGGAGAAATGATCCAGAAGCTTCCCTACGACGAACTGCTGCCCGCCCTTCTTTCCTACATCGACACGCTTTAACCAGTCTATCCTGAAGGAGTTTTCATGCAGAATCTTCCGTTTGACCATCTTTTCTGCAATTTCATACCGGGTGAAGATCTTTCCGGAAAGCTCGACACGCTTGTCATTGAGCATGCCGAGCTTTCGCGCGAGGTCCGCTGTCTCACGCTGTGGCTGTTCAGCGAAACCTATCTCACACAAAAAGACGAGCAGTCGCTGCAAGCCGCGCTCACCGCGCAGTACGGTCTTCGGCGCGCGGAGCTGCATCTGCACTTTCCTGAAGCGCTTTTGCCGCAGATGGACTTCCGCGATCTCGCGCAGGTCTTCATCCGCGCCTACTCCCCTGCCGCCGGAAGCCTTGCCGGGGCAAAGTACGAGCTGACCGGCGGCAAGCTCTCCATTCACCTTCCTGCCAACGGCAAAGCAGAGCTGGAGCCGCACATTCCGAAAGCGCAGAATTTTCTCAAATCGCGCTTCGGCGTCGCGCCGGAGATTGAAATTACGGCGCACAGTGCCTTAGAGGGCAGAGCGCTCTTTGACGAGACGGCAAGAATCCGCCGCGAGGCAATGGCGCAGGCGCCTGCCGTGCAGGTCAGGGAAGCGGCAAAAAAGGCGTCCTCGTCCGCTTCCTCTGCGCAGGCGCCCACGGGCGATATGATCTTCGGTCGACCGTTCGGCGGCGAGGTCGTAAAGATGAAGGACCTGAATCTCGATATGTACCGCGTGGTCGTCGCCGGCAAGGTCTTCGCCGTCAATCACAAGGAGCTCAAAAAGCGCAATGCCTGGGTCGTGAGCTTCGACGTGACCGACTACACCAGCTCCGTGCGCATCAACCAGTTCATGGAGAACGACAAGGCAAAGCCCATCTTAACCGGTATTTCCCCCGGCATGTGGGTCAAAATTCAAGGCAAAATGACCTTCGACCGGTACGACAACGAAATGGTCATGCAGCCAAACGCAATTGTGAAAATCGCCGCGCCTGTCCGGACCGACACGGCGCCGGAAAAGCGTGTGGAGCTGCATCTGCACACCAACATGTCCTCCATGGACGCGCTGACCTCCGTCTTCCCGAAAGCGGGCGCGGACCGAAACGTCATCAAGCGCGCCGAGAGCTGGGGGCACAAGGCAATTGCCATCACCGACCACGGCGGCGCGCAGTCATTCCCGAACGCGATGCATTCGGCAAAAAACATCAAGATTCTCTACGGCTGCGAGGGCTACTACGTCAACGACGTTGACGACCGCATCGCCGTCCACGGCAGTCTGGATGCAAGCTTCGATGACGAGTACGTCGCCTTTGATCTGGAAACAACGGGTCTATCGTCTCAGCACGACACGATCATTGAAATCGGCGCGGCAATCATGAAGCGCGATCAGGTGATCGATACCTTCCAGACCTTTGTTGCCCCCGGAAGACGCCTGCTTCCCAAGATCATCGAGCTGACCGGCATCACCGACCAGATGCTGGAAGGCGCGCCGTCCATTGAAGAGGTGCTGCCGAAATTTCTGGACTTTGTCGGCGGCAGACCGCTCTGCGCGCACAACGCCGATTTTGACATCGGCTTCATCACCGCTGCCTGCGAGCGCCTCGAGCTTCCGTTCCAGCCGACCTATGTCGACACGCTCATTCTGGCGCAGAACCTGATGCCGGACCTGGGCAAATACAAGCTCAACATCGTCGCCGACGCCCTGAGTCTGCCGGAATTCAACCATCACCGCGCCTCTGACGACGCCATCACCTGCGGCTACCTCATGATGCGCTTCTGGAAAATGCTCGATGAACAAGGCATCCACACTCTCTCCGCCGTCAATCCCCGCATGGCAGAGCTTCGCGCGGGCGGCAGAATTTTCGACCGGCGTGCCAAGCACATCATTGTTCTGGCGAAAAACTCCATCGGTCTTCGCAACCTCTACCGGCTCATTTCCTACGGCAACCTCAAGTATTTCAAGCGCGTGCCCATCATGCCGAAGTCCGAGCTTTTACGTTGGCGCGAGGGCTTGATCATCGGCTCGGCGTGCGAGGCAGGAGAGCTGTTTCAGGCAGTCGTGAACCACAAGAGCTGGGCAGAGCTCAAGCGCATCGCGGAATTTTACGACTATCTTGAAATCCAGCCCATCTGCAACAACCGTTTTATGCTGGAAAAGGGCATGGCGGAGGATGAAGAAGAACTCAGAAGCTTCAACCGCACGATTGTAAAGCTGGGCGACGAGCTGGGAAAGCCCGTCGTTGCCACCGGAGACGTGCATTTCCTCGACCCCGAGGACGAAATTTACCGCCACATCCTGCTGGCGACAAAGCAGATGCCCGACGCGGACAAGCCGCTTCCGATCTACTTCAAAACGACCGACGAGATGCTCGAAGAGTTTTCCTATCTCGGCGCAGAAAAGGCATATGAGGTCGTGGTCAAAAATACCAACATGATTGCCGACTGGTGCGAGACGGTCCGTCCGGTGCCGCACAATCTGTTTGCCCCGAAGATCGAAAACTCCGTCGAAGACCTCAAGGCGCTCGTCTACGGCAAGCTCCACCGGCTCTACGGCGAGAATCCGCCGGAGCTCATTCAAAAGCGCGTGGATACGGAGATGCACGACATCATCTCGTGCCACTATGATGTGATCTACATGTCGGCGCAGAAGCTGGTGCAGAACTCGCTCGAGCACGGGTACCTGGTCGGCTCCCGAGGCTCGGTCGGCTCGTCGATCGTTGCGTTCATGTCCGGCATCACGGAGGTCAACTCCTTCCCGCCGCACTACCGGTGCCCCAAGTGCCAGTTCACAACCTTCGAGGTGCCGGATGACTGCGCCTGCGGCGCGGATTTACCGGACGCAGTGTGCCCGAAGTGCGGCACGCAGTTAGATAAAGACGGCTTCAACATCCCGTTTGAAACGTTCCTCGGCTTCGGCGGCGACAAGGTCCCCGATATCGACCTCAACTTCTCGGGTGAATATCAGGCGCGGGCTCATGCCTACTGCGTCGAGATGTTTGGCTCCGACCATGTCTTCCGCGCCGGCACCATCGGCACGGTCGCCGAAAAAACCGCTTACGGCTACGTCAAAAAATATCTCTCCGAGCGCGACATGACCGTCAGCAAGGCAGAGGAAAACCGGCTTGCCTCCGGCTGCGTCGACGTCAAGCGCACCACGGGTCAGCATCCAGGCGGTCTGGTCGTCATTCCGCAGGAAAACGAAATCTGGGACTTCTGCCCCGTCCAGCATCCGGCGGACGATAAGGACTCCGAGTGGATTACGACGCACTTTGAATACCACTCGATGGAAGAAAATCTTCTCAAGCTTGACATGCTCGGTCATGATGACCCGACCATGATCCGCATGCTGGAGGACCTCACCGGCGTGGACGCACAGAAAATCCCGCTGGACGATAAGGACACGATGTCGATTTTCACCTCCAGCAAGGTTCTCGGCTTTGAAAACGATCCGATTCTCGGTCCTGTCGGCTCGTGCGCCATTCCGGAATTCGGCACTGGCTTTACCCGCGGCATGCTGCAGGAGACGCAGCCGACGAAATTCGACACGCTCATTCGCCTCTCCGGCTTCTCGCACGGCACGGACGTGTGGCTCGGCAATGCGCGCGACCTGATTTTGTCCAAAACTGCCTCCGTCAACGACGCCATCGGCTGCCGCGACGATATCATGCTGTACTTAATCAAATGTGGTATGCCCGAAAAGCGTTCGTTCAAGATCATGGAGGCTGTCCGAAAGGGGCGCGGTCTTCCCGAGGGCGCGGAGGACGAGATGAAGGCGGCAGGCGTACCGGAATGGTACATCGGCTCGTGTAAAAAGATCAAATACCTCTTCCCGAAAGCGCACGCCACGGCGTATGTCATGATGGCGTTCCGCATCGCGTGGTTCAAGGTCCATGAGCCCCTGGCGTTCTATGCGGCGTATTTTTACCGCAGAAGCCAGAAGGGCGGCTTTGACGCGGCGATGATGACCCACGGCATCGAGCTCGTCAAGCAGAAGATTCAGGAGATTGACCAGGCGGAGGATGCGACGGCAAAGGACGACGACCTGTTTACCACGCTGGAGGTCTGCTATGAATTTTATCTGCGCGGCTTTACCTTCGCGCCCATCGACCTCTACCGCTCGCACGCCACACGCTTTGTAATCGAAGACGGCAAGCTTCTTCCGCCGTTCGTCTCCGTCTCGGGTCTCGGCGAAACTGCCGCCTGGGACATCATGGACGGGCGCGAGGGCAAGACATTTTTGTCCATCGAGGAGTTTTCCCTCGCCTGCCCGAAGGTCTCGAAGACGCATATTGAAAACCTCAAGGCAGCCGGCGCATTCGGGGACCTCCCGGAAACCAGCCAGATTACCCTGTTTTAACCTCAAAAGCCGGAGGCAGACCGCCTCCGGCTTTCGTTTCGACACACAGATTGGCGCGCAAAAAAGAAAAGACACGCATACGCGTGTCTTTTCTGGCGCGGAAGGAGAGATTCGAACTCTCGCTCGCTTTTTAGACGACTACTCCCTTAGCAGGGGAGCCCCTTCGGCCTCTTGGGTACTTCCGCAGGTCGAACTTTGATATCCATATGAAGGAAAGAATTGGCGGAGAGAGTGGGATTC
>DPCD01000196.1:0-435 GCA_003516765.1 Clostridiales bacterium
GCGCCTGCCGCCACGGCAAAAAGCAAAAAGAACCCTATGGCAGGTCTCTGCCAGACTTAAATTTACCGCTTCAGCCCTTGCAGGGCTCCAATATACTCCGGCGTCGTACCGCAGCAGCCGCCGATCAGACTCGCTCCGGCTTCGACCAGCTGCCCCATATGCGCGGCAAACGTATCTGCCTGCATGGAGTAGACCGCCTCGCCGGTCTCCAGAATTTTCGGCATGCCCGCGTTGGGCTTTGCGACGATGGGCAGGTCCGTCATTTCATGCAGCGCGCGCACGACGCTCTCCAGCTGGTCCGGACCTGTGGAGCAATTGACGCCGATGGCGTCAACGCCCAGCGCCTGCAGAACCTCCGCCGCCTCAAAGACACTGCCGTCAAAATAGCATTTACCGTCGGACTGGACCGAAAGTGTGCAGAGGACCGCGATATCG
>DPCD01000196.1:600-6281 GCA_003516765.1 Clostridiales bacterium
CGAGCGAACGGATTGCTTCGATGGCGGCGATGCATTCGTTTACACCCATCATGGTCTCCACGCCGAGCAGGTCCGCGCCGCCGTCGATCAGCGCCTGTGCCTGCTCGCGGTAGGTATCAAACAGTGCCTGATAGCCTTCGGAGTCTTCCGGGTCGGCGGGCTTTCCGGTGGTTGTCATGTCGCCTGCAACGAGAATGCCGCTTCCGACCGCCTGTTTCGACAGCGCAACCAGTTCGCGGTTCATGCGGCAAACCTCGCCTTCCAGCGAACTGCTCGCGAGGGCAATGCGGTTGGCGCAGAAGGTCGGCGCGTAGACCATGTCGCTTCCGGCGGCTTGATAGGCGCGCTGTAGGGAAAGCAGCGCGTCCGGGTGATTAAGAACCCATTGCTCGGTGCAGACGCCGCGCGGCATGCCTGCTTTCATCAGGTTGCTGCCGGTTGCACCGTCCATGAGGCGGATGTGATTTCGGGTCCAGATTTCAAATTCTTTGCGGTTCATAGAGACTCCTTCCGGAATATCAGACGACCTGGGACAGAACGGTTCCGATCGGGTCGCGGAAAATCAGGTTTGCATAGGAATCATACGGCGTTTCGTCGCGGTTGATGAGGACCAGTTTGCTTCCGCCGTAATAGCGGATGAGCCCCGCTGCGGGGTAGACCGTGAGCGAGGTGCCGCCGACAATCAGCATGTCCGCATCCGAGATGGCGCGGATGGCACCCTCGATGCACGCATCGTCCAGCCCTTCTTCATAGAGGACGACCTCGGGCTTGATGAGACCGCCGCAGCTGCATCTGGGAACGCCTGCGCTGTCGCGGATGAACTCCGGCGGGTATTTTTTGCCGCAGCGCGTGCAGCGGTTGCGGTAGACCGAGCCGTGCAGCTCATAGACGCAGCGGCTCCCCGCCTTCTGGTGCAGACCGTCGATATTCTGCGTGACGATGGCGCGGAGCTTTCCCTCGCGTTCCAGCGTTGCAAGCGCCAGATGCGCGGCGTTCGGCTCTGCTTCCAGCGGCAGCATTTTCTCGCGGTAGAAGCGGTAAAATTCCTCGGTGTGGCTGTAGAAAAAGCTGTGACTTAAAATCGTCTCCGGCGGGTAGTCAAATTTCTGGTGGTATAAGCCGTCAACGCTGCGAAAGTCCGGAATGCCGGACTCGGTGGACACGCCGGCGCCGCCGAAAAAGACGATGCGGTTACTTTCGGTAATCCAGGTTTTTAGGGTCGCGATTTCGGAAGTCTTCATTTTCTGCCTCCAATTCTGCAACAAACTTGCGTTCGGCGCGTGTTTTATAGGGAAAGCGCAGCTTTTGGAACATGTCGGGTCTTCGATACATCGTGCGCAGAATCGATTGTTTTTTGCGCCAGCGGTCGACTTTCTGATGGTCGCCCGAGAGCAGCACCTCGGGAACCTCCAGACCGTGCCAGACATCGGGTCTTGAATACTGCGGATACTCGAGCAATCCGTCCCAGTGGCTCTCGTCGGTGAAGCAGACCTCGTCTCCCAGCACGCCGGGCACCAGACGGCTTACGGCGTCGGTGATCATCATTGCCGGAAGCTCGCCGCCGGTCAGAACAAAGTCGCCCAGGGAGATTTCCTCGTCCACGCACTCGTCGATAAAGCGCTGGTCGATGCCCTCATAGTGCCCGCAGACGAGAACGATGTTCTCAAACTCGCCCGCAAGCTGCTTTGCCTTTTCCTGGTTGAAGGTTTTGCCGCAGGCGGATAGAAAGATCGTGTGGACGGGCGCGCCCACGTCGTCGCAGACTGCGCACCAGCACCGATATAATGGATCGCACTGCAAAATTGCGCCCCGCCCGCCGCCGTAAGGGTAGTCGTCGACCTGATTCTGGCGGTTTGTGGTGTAGTCGCGGATCTGGTGGGCGTGAATTTCAAGAAGCCCTTTTTTCTGCGCACGACCTAAAATGCTGGACTGCATCATTGCGTCCACCGCGTTGGGAAACAGCGTCAGAATATCAAAGCGCATCGGTCTGCATCCCCTCAATGAGCCGCACGCGGATGAAGCCCTCGTCGATATTCCGCTCCAACACAAATTCCGGCACGGCGGGAATCATGTATTCGTGCGCGCCCTTGACGTAAAACACGTCGTTTGCGCCGGTGGAGATGACCTCCTGGAGCTTTCCCAGCTCCGCGCCGCTTTCGTCCAGCACGGGAAGATGCAGCAGGTCCTGAATGAAGATTGCGCCCTCTTCCAACTCGATATCCTCGCGCGAAATGAAGACCACCTGATCGCGCAGCTTCGCTGCGTCCTCGACGGTGTCGATGCCTTCAAGCTTCATCAGCACGCACGTTTTCTGTACGCGCGCGTCCTCTACCGCATATTCCCGCTTTCCGAGAAAGACCCGGTCAAATTCCAGCAAAAACTCGGGGCTGTCTGCCCAGGGGAGAATCTTGACCTCGCCGTGCAAGCCATGGGTCGAGACGATTTTTCCGGTCTCTAAAAATTCCTTTTTCATCGCGTTTCCTCCGCGTTATCCAAAACTGCGCCTGAAGGCGCCACTTATCTAATATAATAGTATACCGCGAAACCGCTGTGCAGACAAGACCGAAAACAAAAAACGCATGGTCCAGACAGAACCATGCGTTTGCGAAAAATCAAATCAAAAGCATCCGGTCGTTATCGAGCGCCTTGCCGGAAATTTCGCGGAAGCGCGCCAGAAGATCGGAGACGCGCAGCGCGCTGCGTTCGGCGCCCTCTACATCGAGGACAATTTTTCCCTGGTTCATCATGATCGTCCGGTTGCCGAGGCTAAGCGCGGACGCCATGTTGTGGGTGATCATGAGGCAGGTGAGGTGGTTTTCTTCGACAATTTTTGTTGTGAGCGCCAGAACCTTTTCTGCCGTGCCGGGGTCGAGTGCTGCAGTGTGCTCATCGAGAAGCAACAGCTTCGGGGGATTGTAGGTTGCCATCATAAGTGTCAGCGCCTGCCGCTGCCCGCCGGAAAGAAGCCCCACAGGCTGGCTCATGCGATCTTCCAGCCCCATGCCGAGAAGCGCCACACGTTCACGCAGCTGCTTTTTTTCCTGCTTTGTCAGCCTGTGCAGCCAGCCGCCCTTTCCGGCGGCAAGCGCGAGGTTTTCCTCAATGGTCATGCCGGGCGCGCTGCCGCGCATCGGGTCCTGAAAGAGCCTGCCGATCTGCTTCGAGCGCTTGTATTCGGGGGACAGGGTGATGTCTTCCCCATCGAGGATGATATCGCCGGTGTCGGTGATGAAGCTGCCGGCAATCGCGCCGAAGAGCGTCGACTTTCCCGCGCCGTTCGCGCCGATGATGGAGATGAAGTCGCCCGGGCGGACGTGCAGCGACACATTGTCAAGCGCGAGCTTTGCGTCCTCGGTGCCGGGGTTGAAGGTTTTGGAGATGTTGGTGAGTCTCAGCATGTTACGCCCTCCTTGCGCGATTGTGCGCCGCGCGGCGGCGGAGCATCGGTAGCTGCTCTTTGAGATATGGAATCGAGATTGCCGCGACGACGACGACCGCGGAGACAAATTTCAGCATAAATGCCGGCATATCAAAGCGCAGCGCGATCGTATAGACCAGACGGAAGACAAACGCGCCCAGTACCATGCCGAAAATCCGGAGCGGAAGCTTTCGCCTTCCGAGGAAGACGTGCCCGATGAGAAGCGACGCAAGCGCAACCGTCACCATGCCGGAGCCGATGTCGATGTTGACGGATTTCTGAGACTGGGCAAGAAGGCAGCCTGAGAGCGCCGTCAGGGCGTTGGAAATGCAAAGCCCGATGATCGTTGTGAATGCGGGGTTAATGGAGGACGAGCGCACCATATCGGGGTTGTTGCCGGTGGCGCGGATGGCAAGACCGAGCCGGGTTTTCAGGAAGAAGCCGAGGAAGACGCACACAAGCACGACCGCGATGACCGCGACGGCGAGCTTATACTCTCCGGAAAGGGAGGAGCCCGCGAGCAGGTCTTTCATGTCGGAAAAGACGCTCGGCGTCTTATTCATATTGAGAACCGACGAGCCGCCCATGACGGCGATATTCACCGAGTAGAGCGCAGTGTTGACGATGATGCCCGAGAGCAGGCTGTTGACGCCCATTTTTGTTTGCAGCACGGCGGTCGCGAGCCCTGAGAGCATGCCGGCAAGCATTGCCGCCGGAATCGAGAGGTACGGGTGCCCCGCGATGGCGATTGCCGCGCCGACCGTTGCGCCGAGCGTGAAGCAGCCGTCGGTCGACAGATCGCACACGCCCAGCATCGAATAGCTCAGAAACAGCGCCAGCACCGTCAATGAGCTGATCAGACCCAGCTCCAGCGCGGTCTGAATCAGACCCAGAATAGAATCCAGCGACATAGGGGGTTCCTCCAACAATCATAGATTTACAAGGGCAAGCTGCGATGAAAACCACCGCAGTCTGCCGCAGATGATATGGATTACTGCACGTCGTCGAACGATTCGGCGGTCACAATCGACTGCACCTTCGTGCAATAGGGGGCGAACTTCTCGGACAGCTCGTCGAAGTCGATGCCGAGCTGCTCGCAGATCTCAGTGTTGATGGTTGCCGTGCCGTTGTCAAAGGTCTTGACGGGCGTTTCGGCAGGGTCTGCACCATCAAGCAGGATGGAGGCAATCATGTTTGCGGTCTCCACGCCGAGGTTTGCGTAGTCCACGCCGTAGCCGAGGAACGCGCCGTTCAGGGCGAAGGAGTCTGCGCCGGTGTAGTGGGGGATGCCGGCTTCGGCAAAGGTTTCATAGATCGTCAACTCGGACTTCATGACCGTGTTGTCGGTCGGGGTGAAGACAGCCTGCACGCCGTCGGAGACCAGCGCCTGCGCGGCAAGCGCAATTTCATCGACGCTCGTACCGGTGCGCTCAATGACCTCGACGCCCTTGTCTTCCAGATATGCCTTTGCACTTTCAATGGCGCTTGCGGCGGAGTCCTGACCGAGGTCATAGAGAAGACCGACCTTCTGAAGGTCCGGGTTCTGGACAAACATGAGGTTCATCACGGCTGCGGTATCCAGGTAGTCGGACGTGCCGGTGAGGTTGCTGCCCGGAGCTTCCAGAGAATCGACCAGACCGACGGAGACGGGGTCGGAGACGGCGGCGAAGACGACGGGCGTGCCGGATTCCTCGGTTGCCGCCTGCATTGCCATCGCGACGGGCGTTGCAACCGCGACAAGCAGGTCCGCGTTGTCTGCCTGGAAGTTCGAGATAATCTGGGACATCAGATTGGAGTCTGCGTTGCAGTTGTCGTATTCCACGTGGAACGTTACGCCCTTTTCTGCTCCGATGGCAGCAAGCTGCGCCTGGATGTTTTCAACGATCTGGTTTAAGGATGCGTCGTCGACGTAGTTGCAGATGCCGATGGTGTAAGAGGCGCCGGAAGCATCGGTTTCGGAGGAAGCGGCAGGGGCTTCTTCTTCGGCAGCGGGCGCAGATGCGGCAGCGTCGGTAGAAGCGGAGGCGGCGGTTTCGGTTTTTGCGCCGCAGGCGGCGAACATGGAAACGGTCATCAGAGCGACCAGAATGAGGGCAAGAATCTTTTTCATTTTTATACCAACCTTTCAAATATCAAAGTGAAGTGTTATGTTTTGGTGTGATGGGATAAACCTTTGAATTTGCGGCGCGAACGCCATCGTCTGGTATAAAGTTTCATTTACAAGACCTCCTTGGGAAAAACAAAAACTCCTGTCCCGGCAAAT
>DPCD01000031.1:0-134 GCA_003516765.1 Clostridiales bacterium
TTCATTCAGCTCGTGAAAAACAGCAGCCTGCGGCAGTCAATGTCGCGGAAGGGAAATTGCTGGGACAACGCGCCGCAGGAGAGCTTTTTCGGACATATGAAGGACGAGTTAGCGGAGAAGATTCCAAATTGGAC
>DPCD01000031.1:469-8365 GCA_003516765.1 Clostridiales bacterium
CCTTGACTTGGGGAGCAGTTTAATTGTAATCCGGGTCCTGCGTCGGGTCATAATCCGGGTCCGTGGGGTCGGGTTCTTCGGGAACCTCGGGCTCGGGCTCTACATACGGCGTGACCGAGTAGCAGCGGTCGCGGTGCTTGAACTGGTCGGTGTGCAGCAGCTCCGAGCGCATTACGCTGCCGTCGGCAGCGATAAAGTCGCGGTAGGCGTTGATCGTGTAGCCGGTGTATTCGCTCTCCGTCACGCCGCCCAGCACGTACTTGTTGCCGGAAGCATCGACGGCAAGGTCGATCGCATTGCCGTTGGCATCTACGCCCGCGCCCTTCGCGATCGTAATTTCCACCTTCTTGCCGTCCACCTCAGCGACGGTTTTCCACGCCGTGGAGCTGGCGTACACGCCGCGCAGCTTGATATGGTCGTAGTCATGCTCCTGCTTGGTGCCGACGAGCTTGATGTGGACATAGCCGCCGGAGACCGATGCGTCGATGCGCAGAGGCTTGTCGGTCGAGTTTTTGAACTTGTAATCCAGATTCGGCCAGTAGATCGTCGCGTCCATGCCCGGCTCAACATACGTGACCAGATACATGTGCGGCGCGCGCTCCGTGACCTCAAGGTCGGCAAGCAACGTGCAGGTGTAGATGGTGGACGCAACCTGGCAGATGCCGCCGCCCTCCTGCGCCTCGCTCTTGCCGCCGTCAGTGTAGACGATGGCACCCAGATAGCCCTTTTCCTTCGTGCGCTCGCCGACAATCTTGTTGAACGAGAACTCGTCGCCGGGGTTGAGAATTGTGCCGTCAATTGCCTTGCAGGCAAGCTCGAGGTTCTTCGTTCTCGCAGCGTTTGCGGTGTGCGGGCTGTCATAGGACGCGAGCACGTCCGAGAAATATTCTTTTTCCAGCTCTGCAAGCGTCACCTCGGGGACCAGGTCTTCCATCTGAATCGTGATGACCTCGCCCGCCTTCGCCATGGCAAGCTTCTGCGTGTAATACGGCAGATCGAAGCCGTAGCCGTTGACCTCAGGCACCAGCTCCTTCTTTTCCTCGTCGTAATACGCATCGGTCATTTCCTTGCAGTATTTATCATAATACTGCTGCAAATCCACGCTTTCACACGGCACGGTGTCGTAGTCAAAATCGAGGGCGCTGAAATCGCCGGCTGCGAAGCGGGCAATCACTGCGTCATAGAGCTTGTCGGCGTCCAGCGACACTGCGGGAGAACCGGCGGTAATCGTAATGGTTCCGGCAGCTTCGTCGACCTTCACGATGGGGTCAATCTTGTCGGATGCGCACTCGCGCGCGGTCTGGTCGACAAGGGTCCGGATATACGTCGTGTCGAGATTGAGGCTCGAATCGAGATCGACCGAGTATTCGCTGCTGCCTGCGCGCAGGTAGTGGACCACAGCGGAGATGGGTCCGCCGGACCTGCCATAGCGCATCGCTTCATCAATCGCCTGCTCGGGGTTCAGCGCCACCTGCGTGACCTCCGGGGTCAGGCTCAGCGTCCGGTCCGGCAGCACAACGTTCAGGGTGTCGCTTTCATAGCTCGTCTGGACCGCATCGGAGACTGCCGACACGGCAGCGTCCCGTTTGAGCCCTCCGACATTTACGCCCGCAACATAGACGTTCGGGTAAATGGCGTCCTGATTTTTGAGCACAAAGCCATATGAGCAGACGCCCAGCACGACAATTGCGACCAGCGCCAGCGCGATGATCCATCCTTTTTTGCCGCCCGACTGTCTGGGCTGCTTTGCGGGTTTATTCACCTGCTGCTCCGCCATCGAGGGCTTCTGGGGCGCGCGGCTCTGCTCAAATTTACCTTTCTTTCTGATAGGAATCCCTCCGATCTTCACCGGCAGGTACTACCGGGAATTGTTTTGTCAGGTCATGTGTCACAAAACGGACATTATGACAACTATCATTATACCGAAGTACCCGTTCTTTTGCAACGGCATTTCGACCAAGAATGCCGTCCAAATTATGAAATTATCCTTAAGATTTGCTGCCGTTGCGAATCAGGCAGTAGCGGTCAACAAGCTGCTGCGAGAGCTTGAGCGCATCCTCGTTCGGCTTGAGCTTGACGGAAATTGCCGGAATTTTGCCGGAGACGAAGAAAATCCGCCCCTTAAAAGCCGGCTCTTCGCAGAGCGCCGACACTGCCGCAAAGTCAAAGACGCCCAGCGAGATGGTCAGCGCATTGCCCTTCTGGCTGATTTCCACGATACCGCTCGATGCGGCGCGCGCACGAAGCAGCGCAATGGCAATCAGATTCATGACGCCCTTCGGGGGATCGCCATACCGGTCGACGATTTCATCGAGCAGATCGTCCGCGTCCTCCTGCGTGCGGATTGCCGCCATGCGGCGATACAAATCCATCCGCTGCTCGCCGGAGGTGACGTAGGTTTTCGTGATGTTTGCCGTTACGTCGAGGTCCGCCGTGCATTCCGGCTCCTTGAGCGCTTCCTCGCCGCGCTCTTCGAGAACCGCGTCTTCGAGTAATTTCAGATACATATCGTACCCGACCGAGAGCATGTGCCCCGACTGCTCCGAACCGAGCAGATCGCCCGCGCCGCGGATCTCCAGATCGCGCATCGCAATCTTGAAGCCCGAGCCGAACTCGGCGTATTCCCGGATTGCCTCGAGCCGCTTCTCTGCAACCTCCGAGAGAACCTTTCCCCGCCGGAACGTCAGATATGCATACGCATGACGAGACGACCTGCCGACTCTGCCGCGCAGCTGGTGCAGCTGCGCCAGACCCAGCTTATCCGCGTCTTCAATGATCAGCGTATTCACGTTCGGAATATCGATGCCGGTTTCGATGATTGTTGTGCAGACCAGAATCTGAATCTGCCCGTCTGCCATCGCCTGCATGACATCCGAAAGCTGCTCCTGATTCATCTTTCCGTGCGCCACGGCGACTGCCACATCTCCCAGCCGGTCCTTGAGCTTCGCCGCGCACTCGTCGATCGATTCCACGCGGTTGTGCAGGTAATAGACCTGCCCGCCGCGCGAAAGCTCTCTGCGGATTGCTTCGTCCAGAATCCGGTCGCTGTGCTCCAACACGAAGGTTTGCACCGGATAGCGGTCATGCGGCGGCTGCTCGATGGTCGACATGTCGCGAAGCCCCGACAGCGCCATATTGAGCGTCCGGGGAATCGGCGTTGCTGAGAGCGTCAGCACGTCGACCCCACGCGAAATTTCCTTCAGGCGCTCCTTGTGGCTCACGCCGAAGCGCTGCTCCTCGTCCACAATCAAAAGCCCCAGATCCTTGAAATGCACATTCTTTTGCAGCAGCTTGTGTGTGCTGATGATCAGGTCAATCTTGCCCGACGCCAGCTCCTGCAGCGTCTTTTTCATCTGCGCTGCCGTGCGGAAGCGCGAGAGCACATCAATCGTCACCGGGAACGAGCCGAAGCGCTTGAGCGCCGTCAGATAGTGCTGCTGGGCAAGCACCGTGGTCGGAACCAGAATTGCCGCCTGCTTGCCGTCCAGGATGCACTTCATCACCGCCCGCAGCGCAACTTCGGTTTTGCCGAAGCCGACGTCGCCGCACAGCAACCGCTCCATGGGAGCCGGCGACTCCATGTCGTGCTTGATCTCCGCAATCGCGCGCAGCTGATCGTCGGTTTCCGCGTACTCGAAGCTCTCTTCAAACTCCTTCTGCCACGGGCTGTCCGCCGCAAACGCAAAGCCCGGGCGGCGCTTTCGCTCGGCATAGAGCTGAATCAGCCCTGCAGCCAAATCCTTTGCTGCTGCCTTCGCCTTTGCCTTTGCCTTCTGCCACTGATCGCCGCCCAGCTTGTTGAGCCGCACGGTCTGGTTTTCGCCGCCGGAGCCGATGTATTTGCTGACCAGGTCCAGCTGTGTCGCGGGAACGTATAACGTGTCCGTGCCCTGATAGGCAATTTTTACATAGTCCTTGACGGCGCCGCCGACCTTCATCTGCTCCATGCCGACATACCTGCCGATGCCGTGGTGCTCGTGCACGACGAGATCTCCCGGTGTGAGGTCCGTGAAGGACTCCAGCTTTTTACGGTTCGAGGGGGCTTTTTTGGGCTTCGGCTTGCGTTCCGTCTTTTTGACGAGCAGCTGTCCCTCTGTTAAGATGGCGAGCCGCAGGTCCGGATATTCCAATCCTGCCGGCAGAGACCCGTCCGTCAGGAAAATCTGCCCTGCCTGCGGCAGATGGACCGCCGGGAACGCAAGAAGGGCGTTCACACCCTCTTTTCCGAGCATCTCCTTGAGAATCTCGCCGCGCCGCCTGCCGCCGCACAGAACGAGGCAGCCGTAGTCGTTTCGCACGTAGCTTTTGAGATCGCTCACCGCTGTCTCCAGACTTCCGCCGTAGCCCGGCAGCTGCCGCGCGGTAACAGATAAAAGCTGCTTCGGCGGAAGATTCTCCGGAAAGCGCGCGGACAGAAAACTGTCAAAATACACGACCGGGTGCCCCTTCATCCGCGCCGCGAGCGCATCAAACGATAGATAGAACTCGCACAGCTCGCCCGCGAGCCTGCCCGATTCCAAAAAGGCGTCGAGCCCGAGCCCAAATTCCTCCTCCTGCGCCTTTGCCGCGCGGGAAAGCGCGCCGTGGTCGCAGAAATAGACCGCCGTCTCTGTGGAAAGATAATCTGCCGCACAGGAAAACTCCGGATAGATCAGCGCCAGATACCGGTCCGCGGAGGGAAAGCTCACGCCGCTCTGCAGGCTTTCAATATCGCGCGTGAGCGTGGTGATTAAATTCTCATGGGGCGATTTCCGCCGCCGCTGCCGGGCAATGATGCTCTGCAAATCCCGGCAAAGCCCGTCGATGCCATCCGGGTGCAAAGACGGCAGGCTTTCCGCCACCGGCAGCAGCAGCGCCTGCTCGGTATTTTCGGTGCGCCGCTGTGTCGTGGGGTCAAAAAAGCCCATCGCGTCCAGCTCGTCTCCAAAAAACTCGCACCGCACCGGCATCGCCTCGCCCGGCGAGTATACGTCCAGAATGCCGCCGCGCAGCGCAAACTGACCGACGCCTTCTACCAGCGTCGTTCTGGAATAGCCCGCCTGCGTGAGCCGCTCAATCAGATCTTCCGGGGTGAAGCTTGCGCCGACACGAAGAAGAATACTTGCCGAAAACAGCACCGCGCGCGGCATCGTCCGAAGCGCCATTGCACCGAAGCTTGCAATCAGCAGCGGCAGCTTTCCTGCCGCCAGATCGTAAAGAAGCTTCAGCCGTTTCTGCTCCCACTGGCGCGACACGCCGGATGCTTCGACGAATGTCAGCTCGCGCTCCGGAAGAATCGGAATCTGCACGCCGAGAAAGCTCTCCAGCTCTTCCTGCAGCCGGCTTGCCGCCAGCTCGTCCTGCACCAGAAAGACAGAGGGGCGGGAAGATTTTGCGTGCAGCGCAGCAAGAAAATGGCTGCGCGTAATCTGGCTCAGCCCGGACACTGCCGCGACCGAGCCGCGCGAGATGGCGTCCAGCAGCTGCTGATACTCCGGGCTCTTTTCCAGCGCCTGCAGCAGAATGTTCATGCATGTCAGCTCCTTTCAAAGATGCTAAAATATGGAAATTATGTCCGCGACAGATTGCCCTCATGGCAAAAACCATGGGGGTAAGCGTCGAATGATTCAAATTGAGATACAGGAAAACGAGCCGCGCAGAAAACCTGCGCAGCTTACTTTCCGTTATATGCAGCCGCTGCCTTCTCCGTGCCGTTTTCCACGATGCACAGCGCCGCCTCCGCCGCATGGTGAAGCGCCGTTCCAAACGCCTCCTGGTCCTCTTTCGAGATCGCAGATAAAACCCAGTCGGCAAGATCATAGTCCGGGTGCGGCTTGTCGCCGACGCCGACCTTCACGCGCGGAAAGGCGTCGGTGCCGAGGCTGGCAATGATCGACTTGATGCCGTTGTGCCCGCCTGCCGAACCGCTTTTGCGCACGCGGATGCGCCCGACGGGCAGACTGATGTCGTCAAAGATCACGATGATCCGCTCGGGCGGAATCTTGTAAAAATGTGCGCACGGCTCCACGGACAGACCCGACGCATTCATATAGGTCTGGGGCTTGAGCAGAATCAGGCGCTTGCCCTTGTACTCGCAAACGCCGACTTCGCCCTGAAACTTCGGCTTGTTGACGCGCACACCGAGCGCTTTGGAAAGCGCATCGAGCGCGAGAAAGCCGGTATTGTGCCGGGTCTTTTCATATTCCCGACCGGGGTTGCCGAGACCTGCAATGAGCCAGGTCTCGGCAGCGTTGGACGAAAAAAACATATCAGAACAGAACGGACATGGACGTCTCTTCGTAGATTCTCTGGATGGCGTCGGCAAAGACGGGCGCAACGTCGATGTAGCGAATCTTCTTCGGGGCGTTTTCAGGTGCGGGGATGGTGTTCAGGAATGCCAGCTCCTTGATGCAGCTGTTTTCAATGCGCTCGAGCGCGGGACCGGACAGAATGCCGTGCGTTGCGCAGGCATAGACCTCGGTTGCGCCGTTGTCGACGATTGCCTTTGCGGCGTTGCAAAGAGAACCGGCGGTATCGACCATATCATCGTAAAGCAGGCAGCGCTTGCCGGCGACGTCGCCGATGACGTTCATGACCTCACACTGGTTGGCGCGCTCGCGGCGCTTGTCGACGATGGCAAGCCCCATGCCCATCTTGTTGGCAAACGAACGGCTGCGTGCGACGGAGCCGACGTCGGGGGAAACCACGACCATATCCGAGACGTCCTCGAACTTGTCCATGAAGTACCTGGCGAACACGGTCGTTGCGTGCAGATTATCCACAGGGATGTCGAAGAAACCCTGAATCTGTGCAGCGTGCAGGTCCATGGTCAGCACGCGGTCTGCGCCTGCGGCTTCGATCATGTTGGCAACGAGCTTTGCCGAGATGGGATCGCGGCCCTTTGCCTTGCGGTCCTGACGGGCATAGCCGAAGTACGGCATAACGGCGGTGATACGACCGGCGGAAGCGCGGCGGCAGGCGTCGATCATGACGAGCAGCTCCATCAAATTGTCGTTGACGGGCTTGCAGGTGGATTGAACGATGAACACGTCGCTGCCGCGGACGGACTCGTTGATGCTGACGGAAACCTCGCCGTCTGCAAACTTTGCCACCGCGCAGTCGCCCATCGGCAGCCACAGCTTGCGGCACACGCCCTCGGCAAACGGACGGTTTGCGTTCGCGCTGAACACCTTGACGTTTTTACCGTGCGAAATCATATGAAATTACCCCCATAATTTTTTGAATTCCGTTTTGTTCTTTCTTCTGACATTTATTCAACAGCCGGAGCTGTCTGAATACAACTTATTTTTCCTTGAGCTTGTGTTTGCTTGCCCAGTCCTTCTTGTTCTGCTGCCGGGCGCGCGCAATGGAAAGCGCCATCGCGGGAATGTCGTCGGTGATCGTAGACCCCGCGGCAATATACGCGCCCTCTCCCACGCGCACGGGCGCGATGAGATTGGTGTTGCAACCGATGAAGGCGTTGTCTTCAATGACGGTGCGGTATTTTTTTGAGCGGTCGTAGTTGACCGTCACCGTGCCGCAGCCGAAGTTGATGTTCTTTCCGACATCGCTGTCTCCCACATAGGTCAGATGCGAGATTTTCGTGCCGTCGCCGATGGCAGAGTTCTTGATCTCCACGAAGTCGCCCACGCGCACCGCGTTTCCGACGGTGCTGCCCGGGCGGATATACGCAAAGGGACCGACGTGCGTGTCGTAGCCGACGGAGGAATTATAGATCTGCGAGGCGTTGACCTTCGTGCCGTCGCCGATGCGTGCATTTTCCAGATAGCTGTTCGGTCCGATTGTGCAGTTTTTGCCGATCGAGGTCTGCCCGCGCAGAATCGTTCCGGGCAGCAGCGCCGTCCCCGGTCCGACGGAAGCCGCCGGGTCCACATACGTCGTGTTGTAGTCCCAGAT
>DPCD01000031.1:8635-10390 GCA_003516765.1 Clostridiales bacterium
TACACGCCGTCGCGGTCGGTATACGGCACGCCGTGGTCTTTCAAGAATGCGGTGAAGATGAACTTTTCGTCCAGCGCTGCCATCAGCGCCTGCTTGGAGACGGAGGTCACGGGGCTGACAATCGGCGCGCTGTCGAACTGCTCTTCTTCCGCCGCAAACGGCAGAATCACCGCAGGACCCGTCACCACAATGATGTCCTCTTCCGTCTCATCCGCTGTGGATAAAAACACGTGCAGCTGGTCACTCGTTGCCTCGACCGACGGGCAGCTGAACTCCACATCGTCCGGGAAGCACGCGCGCGCCTCGCGCTTGAACCGCTCGTGGCAGACCAAAAAGAACCGCCCAACGCCGCCGGCAATCAAAGAGGACGCCAGCCAGGATAGCAAAGGCGTACCCATGATATTTTGCAGCATCATTGGGCGGGAAAAACCGGTTTTGGGCGTATCATCAGGAATAAAGATTACTGCGGACAGTCCAGCCAAAGCACTCACACATCCTTCCATCCACGCGGGAACTCATACTTACAGACAGTATAGCAGATAAAAAACGTTTTGTATAGGAATTTCCCCGGAAATTTCGGAAAAAATAAAGCTGCCGTACACATTTTCCAGTTTTTATCGGATTTCGCGCAAAAACCCGCCAAACCGGCGGGTAAGTCGTTGCGAAACGGAAAAAACTGTGCTATACTGACAAGACATCTGCGAAAAAGAGGAAAAATTATGCTCGAACTGAAAGATCTTTGCTTCTCCGCGTCCGCCGAGAGCGGAACCGTAGACATTCTCAAGCATATCAATCTGACCGTCGACGACGGAAAATTCATCGTCATCACCGGACCCAACGGCGGCGGCAAGACGACGCTGGCAAAGGCAATCATGGGGCTGGTCACGCCCACCTCCGGTCAGATTTTCTGGAACGGCGAGGACGTGACGGGTCTTTCCATCACCGACCGCGCCAGGCGCGGCATCTCCTACGGCTTTCAGCAGCCGCCGCGCTTCAAGGGTATCCGCGTGTCGGACCTTCTGAACGTTGCCGCGGGAAAAAATCTCGGTCATGACGAGGCATGTTCGTATCTGACGAAGGTCGGTCTGTGCGCGCGCGACTATCTCAGCCGCGACGTCGACACGAGCCTGTCCGGCGGCGAGGTCAAGCGCATCGAGATTGCGACGATTCTTGCCAAGAATGCCAGCCTCATGCTCTTCGACGAACCCGAAGCGGGCATCGACCTGTGGTCGTTTGCCAGACTGACTGAGACCTTCCAGCGCCTGCACGACGAGGGCGGCAGAACCATCATTATCATCTCCCACCAGGAGCGCATCATCCGCCTTGCCGACGAGATCCTTCTCATTTCCGGCGGTCAGGTCACCGGGCGCGGCACGGCAGACGATATTTACCCGCAGATCCTTGCCGATACGGTCACGGGCTGCAACATGCTGGAGGTGGACGGAACATGCTGAACGACGTACAGAAGCACATTTTACAGATTGTCGCCGATATGGCAGGCGAAAACGCACCCGGTGCGGTCAACATCCGCTCCGACGGGCAGAAGGCGTACCGCCACAATACGGATAACATCGAAATCGTCTCGAAGACCGACAAAGATGGCATCGACATCAAAATCAAGCCCTACACGAAGCATGAGGATGTGCATATTCCGGTTGTGCTGACAAAGTCCGGCTTCCACGACATGGTCTATAACGACTTCTTCGTCGGTGAAGGCTCCGAGGTGACCATCGTCGCCGGCTGCGGCATCCACAA
>DPCD01000033.1:0-1654 GCA_003516765.1 Clostridiales bacterium
ATTTTCCGCGAGGTCGATCTGGATGAGGATACGGAGGTCGAAAGCTCGGTTCTGATGCAGGGCAGCAAGGTCGGCGCCAGATCGAAGCTTCGCTACGTGATTCTGGACAAAAACGTGACCGTCAAACCGGATACCAAGCTGCAGGGTACGCCGGAGCATCCGCTTTACATCAGCAAAGGAGTTACCGTATGAAAATCGCGATGGTTGCTTCCGAGGCCGCCCCGTTTGTAAAAACGGGCGGTCTCGGTGATGTCTTGCAGGCGTTGCCGCAGGCATTATCGGAAATCAAGAATAATGAAGTGAGCGTGTTTATTCCCTTCTACGACCGGATCAAGTATTCCGGAAAATACGATGTGGAATTTCTTGGATACTTCGATGTGCCGCTGGCATGGCGGCGGGAATATGTGGGGCTTCTGCGCTTGAAAAGCCGCAGAAAGAAGCTCAAGATCTATTTTATCGACAACGAGCACTATTTCTGCCGCGGCTGCGTCTATGGCTGCGCGGACGACGGCGAGCGCTATGCGTATTTTGCGAAGGCGGCGCTTGCTTCGATGGCGTTTATCGGCTTGCAGCCGGACGTTGTGCACTGCCACGACTGGCAGGCGGCGCTGGTGCCGCTGCTGCTGAAAACCGAGTACCGCGAGAGCTTCCCGAACACGAGAAGCGTTTTCACCATCCACAACATCGAGTATCAGGGAAAGGCAAACCTGAGCTTCAACTACGACGTGATCGGGCTGCCGCGCGAGTGCGACGAGATTCTGCGCTTCGACGACTGCACGAACCTGATGAAAGCGGCGATTGTGACGGCAGATCAGGTTTCGACCGTTTCGCAGACCTACTGTCAGGAGCTGCGGTATCCTTACTATGCGCACGGCATGTCGCAGGTGCTGTCCAGCCGCGGGGGAGACTTCACCGGTATCACCAACGGCATCGACATGAAGCTCTTTAACCCCATGACGACGGCAGGGCTGGCGGCGCACTACAACGAAAAGACCTTCCATGAGGGGAAGGTGCGCAACAAGCTGGCGCTGCAGAAGGAGCTGGGGCTTCCCGAGGACCGCGATACCGCGATGCTGGCAATGGTGACGCGGCTTGCCGGGCACAAGGGCATCGATCTTCTGTGTTACATCGCAGAGCGGCTGATGACCCGGCGGGTGCAGCTGGTCGTGATCGGCACGGGCGAGGAAAAGTACGAGTGGTTCCTGCGGGGGCTGCAGGAACGGTTCGGGCGACAGGTGAGCGTCAACCTCTGCTTCAGCGCGGATCTTGCAAACCTTGTCTACGCGGCGTCCGATCTGTATCTGATGCCGTCGAAGTCGGAGCCGTGCGGGCTTTCGCAGCTGATGGCAATGCGCTTCGGCGCAGTGCCGGTCGTCAACGCCACCGGCGGACTCAAGGATACAGTGCCGGCATACGAAGGACCCGAGAGCGAAGGACGCGGGTTTACCTTCCAGAGCTACAACGCCGACGATTTCTTCGCGTCGCTGAAGCGCTGCCTCGGCCTGTACAATCATAACCGGGAAGCCTTCCGCGCCCTGCAAAAGCGGGACATGGAGACGGATTTCAGCTGGGACGTCCCCGCCGGACGGTACATGGAGCAGTTCCGGAATATGCTGAGCTGGTAAAGCGTCCGATAACGCAGAAAACTCCGCCG
>DPCD01000033.1:1698-2273 GCA_003516765.1 Clostridiales bacterium
AATCGACCGGGCACTGGCGCTTTACTATGACGCGCCTGCGCAGTGGCAGGAGCTGGTCCGGCATGATATGAGCCAGGACTTCGGCTGGGACAAGGGCGCCGAGCACTATATGGCGCTGTATCACAAAGCATTGGGGGACAAGGCATGACAAAGGAAATGCTGCATCAGCTGGTAGAGGAAACGTGTCTTCGCATGTTCGGCTGCGAGCTGCGAGAGGCGACGGAAAAGCAGGCGTACCGTGCGCTGTGCGTGACGGTGCGGATGATGCTCGAGGACAGGCAGCGCGTATTTCAGGCGGAGACGCGGGAAAAAGAGCGCAAGCAGGTCTACTACATGTCCATGGAATTTCTGGTGGGCACGTCGCTGCGCAATAACCTCTTCAATCTGGGGCTCTATAACGAGGCGGACGAGGTTCTGACGGAGCTAGGCTTCTCGCTGCCGAAGCTCTGCGAGATGGAGCCGGACGCGGGGCTCGGAAACGGCGGTCTGGGGCGGCTTGCCTCGTGCTACATGGATGCGGCGACCGGACTTTGCTATCCGGTGACGGGTTTTTCCATCCGCTATGAGTTCGGCAT
>DPCD01000033.1:2390-3695 GCA_003516765.1 Clostridiales bacterium
ACGGCGGTCTGGGCCGTCTGGCCTCGTGCTATATGGACTCGCTGACGGGTCTGAACTACCCCGCCACCGGCTTCTCCATCCGCTATGAGTTCGGCATCTTCAAGCAGAAGATCGTCGACGGCTGGCAGATCGAGTTCCCGGACGACTGGCTGGGGCTGGGCGACGTGTGGCTGCACACGAGAGAGGACGACGCCGTCGAGGTCCGCTTCGGCGGAACGGTCCATGAATGGATGGACCACGGCAAGTTCAAGGCGGCGCAGGTGGGCTATCAGTCCGTGATGGCAGTGCCGCACGACTTTTACATTTCGGGCTATCATTCCGACGCGGCAAACAAACTGACGCTGTGGTCGGCAGTCGTGCCGCAGGGGTTTGATATGGCAGCGTTTTCGCGCGGCGACTATGCAAGAGCGCTTGAGCAGAACACGATGGCGGAGACCATCTCGAAGGTTCTGTATCCGGCGGACGATCATATCGAGGGCAAGAGACTCCGGCTCAAGCAGCAGTATCTGCTGGTTTCGGCGTCGCTGCAGTCGATTCTCAAGGAGCACTGCAAGCAGTACGGCACGCTTTCCAATCTTGCCGACAAGGTCGCGGTCCATATCAACGACACCCATCCGGCGCTGTGCGTGCCGGAACTGATGCGGCTGCTGGTCGACCAGTATGAGATGGGCTGGGACGAGGCGTGGGAGATCACCTGCAAGTGCCTGTCCTACACGAACCATACGGTCATGGCAGAGGCGCTCGAGCATTGGCAGATCGACCTGTTCCGTGAGCAGCTGCCGCGCGTATACGGCATTGTTCGCGAGATTGACCGGCGCACGCGCAACCGGCTTCAGCTTGCCTATCCCGGCGACTGGGCGAAGATCGATTATATGGCGCCCATCTCCGGCGGAGAAGTGCGCATGGCAAATTTGTGCCTTGCTGCGTGCCACAAGGTCAACGGCGTTTCACAGCTGCACACGCAGATTTTGAAAGACGGTATTTTCAGAGACTATGCCCAACTCGATGAGAGCCGGTTCATCAACGTCACGAACGGCATTGCCTACCGCAGATGGCTGTGCCAGGCGAATCCGGCGCTGACCGACTATCTCACAAAACTGATCGGCGACGGCTTTACGAAGGACGCACGGGAGCTGGAAAAGCTTCTGGGCTTCTACGATAACGAGGAGGTGCTCTCGCAGCTGCGCGCGATCAAGCTGGAAAACAAGAAGCGGCTGGCAGCGTATGTCAGCCGCGCAAACGGCGTCAATCTCGACCCGGAAAGCCTGTTCGACGTACAGGTCAAGCGGCTGCACGAGTATAAGC
>DPCD01000033.1:3861-4143 GCA_003516765.1 Clostridiales bacterium
GTATAAGCGGCAGCTTCTGAATGTGCTGCATATTTTAAGACTCTATCTCGACATCAAGGATAACCCATCCAGGGAGGTCACGCCGCGCACATTTATCTTTGCGGCGAAGGCGTCTGCGGGCTATCAGATGGCGAAGCGGATTATCTCGCTGATTGTCGCGGTGGCAGACATGGTGAACGCCGACCCCGCGATGCACGGAAAGCTCAAGGTTGTATTCATCGAGGACTACAAGGTCTCTCTGGCGGAAATTATCATTCCGGCGGCGGACATTTCCGAGCAGAT
>DPCD01000033.1:4312-5835 GCA_003516765.1 Clostridiales bacterium
GCGGCGGACATTTCCGAGCAGATTTCGGTTGCAGGCAAGGAAGCGTCCGGCACAGGCAACATGAAGCTGATGATCAACGGCGCAGTGACATTGGGAACGCTCGACGGAGCGAATGTCGAAATCTGTCAGCAGGTCGGCGAAGAGAACATGTTCCTGTTCGGACTGCATGCTGAGCAGGTCGAGGCGCTCTGGAGAAGCGGCTACGACCCGCGGGCGTATCTGACCCCGGGATTGCAGCGGGTGTTCGATCTGATGTGTTCGGGCGCGCTGGGCGGAAAGAAGTTTGACGACATTGTCGCCAGCCTTACCTCCAATCGCTTCGGCACGGCGGACGGCTACATGACCGTGGCGGACTTTGAGAGCTACTGCCAGGCCCAGCAGAAGGTGGGCGCGACGTGGCGCGATGCGCGGAAGTTCGGCAACATGTCGCTGGTGAACATTGCGAAGGCGGGCATTTTCTCATCGGACCGCGCGGTCGAGCAGTACGCGGAAGAAATCTGGAATCTGGACTAACAAAGTATGCGAATTTTATTTGACAGCAAGCTGTCGCAATTCAAAACGCCGTTCGGAACGCTCCTGCCCGGACAGGGCTGTCGGCTGCGGGTGGACATTCCGGTCTCGTGCCGGACTGTGAAGGCGGAGGTTATTTTCCTGCAGGATGACGCTTTGACTGAGGCGTTCCGCGCGCCGCTGGCAAAGGCAGAGGCGAATGCGCTCTACGAGGCATGGAGCGGGGAAGTTTCGCTTCCGGCAGCGGGGCTGTATTTCTACTATTTCTTCATCACAACGCAGAACGAGGCGTTCCGGCTTTATAAACAGGGAAACGATACGAACATGGAGGCGGGCGACCTCTGGCAGGTCAGCTGTGTGGAAGACCGCTTCCCCGCGCCGGAATATGCAAAGGGCGCGGTCATGTATCAGATTTTCCCGGACCGGTTTTACGCCGCGGGGCGCTGCGACTGCACGGAGAAATTACAGCCGTACTGGGTGCATGAGGACAAGCAGGACGTGCCGGTGTATCTGCCGGACGAGAACGGAAAGGTCTGGAACAACGACTTTTACGGCGGAAATCTCGCCGGAATCCGGAAAAAGCTTTCGTATCTGCAGGAGCTTGGCGTGGAGCTTTTGTATCTGAACCCGATTTTCTTCGCGTTTTCCACGCACCGGTACGACACCTGCGACTACGGACGCATCGACCCGATGCTGGGGACCGAGGAAGATTTCCGGACGCTGTGCGAGGACGCGCACGCGCGGGGGATGAAGGTGATTCTCGACGGCGTGTTTTCCCATGTGGGAAGCAGGAGCCGGTATTTTCAGGACGCGGTTTCCAACCCTGACTCCAAATACCGCAGCTGGTTCGACTTCAAGCACTATCCGGACACCTACACCAGTTGGTGGGGGATTACGGATTTGCCGTGCATCCGGAAGGACAACGAGGACTTTTTGCGCTATATCATAGACGACGAGGATTCCATCGCCGTGCACTGGCTGCGCGCGGGCGCGGACGGCTGGCGGCTGGACGT